>JADFWE010000172.1 GCA_015222915.1 Pseudomonadota bacterium
CCCATTATCAAACCACTGCCAATGCGCTACTTTTTCCAGGGCGGAAAAATCAAGATCATCTGGAAACAGGGATGACCTATCCAGAAAAACAGCATTAAGGTTTTTTACCATAGGCTGCGCTGAGACAAGGCATGGCCTGTCTCTACGGGTTGGGTCTAGGCCGCAACCATCTCAAAGTCCGATTTACCGGCACCACAATCAGGGCATTCCCAGTCATCAGGCACATCTTCCCAGCGTGTACCCGGAGCAAGCCCATGCTCTTCGTCGCCTAATTCCTCGTTATAATTGTAACCACACACGATGCAGGTTAAAACTTTATATGACATAATTACCTCCAGAATTCATGGCGCTATTGTACACGCTATCGATTGCGTTAGAATGGCTTTGATTTCTGCAATACCTTGTTTCAGTACAGCGGTAACAACTCATGACACTAAATAACCCTCCTGTTGTATTATGCTTTTCTGGCGCTGACCCGACAGGTGGCGCTGGTATTCAGGCCGATATCGAAACATTGAGCAGCCATGGCTGTATCGCCGCATCGGTCATTACTGCAGCCACCGTCCAGGACACCGTCGACGTCATCTCATTTGCGCCTATGCCTTCTGACCTGATTATCGAGCAGGCACGCGCCGTACTTGAAGACATGCCGATCGCCGCGATAAAGATCGGTGTTGTCGGCAGCGCCGAAATTGCAATGGCGATACACTCGATCCTTACTGACTATCCTGATATCCCGGTAATCTACGATCCCGTATTCAGCACCGAAACAGACGGCTTATTAAGTACAGAAGATCTGGTCGATACCGTACGCACTCTGCTATTGCCCATCACTAAAATTCTTACGCCGAACATTCATGAAGTACACGCACTGTCACCCGGCTCAGATACACCAACAGCGGCCGCCATGGGTTTACTGGAATCAGATGTTGAATATATTTTACTCACCGGTACTCACGGCAAAACCCCCGATGTGGTACACACCCTGTTCAGTAATAATCGCGAACTGGAAACCTTTCATAACGATCGACTTCCCCACAAGTATCACGGTTCCGGCTGCACCCTGGCATCAAGTGTCGCAGCACAGATAGCCCTGGGCCAGGATGTATTAGGCGCTGTAAGAAAAGGTCTGGAGTACACCCACAAAACACTGGTCAACGCTAACCGAATCGGCATGGGGCAATACCACCCCAACCGTTTTTTCTGGGACCAGAAGTGACAGCAACATCTGATGGACATAAAGACTTACTTAGAGGACTCTATGCAATAACAGATGAGAACCTGATAGCTGAAAACCATTTCGACCAGGCAATAGAATCAGTATTGCAAGGCGGCGCCAGAATTATCCAGTACCGCGACAAATCAAGTGACCAGCAAAAAAGGCTTCGACAAGCCGGCTCTCTAATTTCTCTGTGCAGACAATATAAGGCACTCTGCATCATCAACGATGATATAGAACTCGCGAGAACGGTAAACGCAGATGGCGTACATCTAGGCAAAGACGATGCTTTGATATCTCAAGCGAGACAGACCCTCGGCAGAGATGCCATCATCGGAATCTCCTGCTACAACGATCTGGACCTGGCGATTGCAGCAGAACAAAGCTCAGCAGACTACGTCGCATTTGGCGCCATGTTTTCTTCATCGACAAAACCGCATGCAACCGATGCAAACATGACGTTGATCTCACAGGCAAAACAAAAACTATCGATACCTGTCTGCGCTATCGGCGGCATAACAGAAAAAAATATCCAGCA
>JADFWE010000173.1 GCA_015222915.1 Pseudomonadota bacterium
CCGCGGCGCGGGTAGTCCAGCAGTTTGATGCGGATGGTTTCACCCGGCTGGATCTCTGTGGCTGGCATCTGCATGACGTCGCCTGTCTGATAACCGCTTTGTCGCTGCATCATGCTCTCGACGGCAGAAGGGCCTTCGGTTTCGGCAGGCATGGTATCGGCAGGTCTGTTCTCACTGTGCTGCGAGCTGCTTCCTGATATGGGTTCGGATTGCATCTCGGTTGATTCGTTAGCAGTATTGCTATTTTCATCCATCGCTGGGCGATTAGCGAGCGCCTGTTGAGAGAGGGTGAATGCAGATAGAGTGGAAAGCAGTAGGGCAGTTAATGTTCTGTTCATGACCATGCCATTTATTCAGTAATTAGTGTTCAATTATTTTTATATTATTCACTAGTGTAGCACCTGATTCAAAAAGTGCCCTTTAAGCGATAAATAAGCAGCGATCAAGCGACTAACCCTTTCGGGCTGCCGCTGCTACGCTGATCGAAGCCATGGCTGAAACTATGCCTGGAATTTTTTCATCACCAGGCAGGCGTTGGTGCCGCCGAAACCGAAGTTATTGGACATGGCCAGCTTGATATCAACATTATCCTGTCGTTCTGTAACGATGGGCATGTCGACGGCTTTCTCGTCCATGGTCTCGATGTTGGCTGAAGCCTGGATGAAATTATGTTTCATCATCAGCATGGTGTAGATCGCTTCCTGAGCACCGGATGCGCCCAGGGAATGGCCTGCCAGTGATTTACTGGAACTGATCGGTGGCACCTTGTCACCGAAGGTTTCCTTGATCGCGTAGAGTTCTTTAGTGTCACCTACCGGTGTGCTGGTGCCGTGTGAGTTGATGTAGTCCAGCTCGCCATCGATATCCTGCATCGCCATCTGCATACAGCGGATAGCGCCTTCACCGGATGGGGCAACCATATCGACACCATCAGAAGTAGCGCCGTAACCGACGATCTCGGCATATATCGGCGCACCGCGTTTGATCGCATGTTCCATCTCTTCGACCACGACACAGGCACCGCCGCCAGCGATGACAAAACCGTCACGGTCAGCATCGTAGGTACGAGAGGCTTTTTCAGGTGTTTCGTTGTATTTGGTGGAGAGTGCACCCATGGCATCGAACAACATGCTGAGTGACCAGTGCTCTTCCTCGCCGCCGCCGGCAAAGATGATGTCCTGTTTGCCCATCTGGATGAGTTCGTAGGCATTGCCGATGCAATGTGTACTGGTGGCGCAGGCAGAGCTGATGGAATAGTTCACGCCCTTGATGTGGAACGGGGTTGCCAGGCAGGCGGAGACGGTACTGGCCATGGTGCGCGGTACCATATACGGGCCAACGCGGCGGATGCCTTTTTCGCGCAGGGTATCGGCAGCTGCCACCTGGTTGGCAGACGACGCGCCACCGGAGCCCATGATGATACCGGTGCGAATATTTGAAACCAGGTCTTCACCCAGCTGTGCATCTGCAACAGCCTGTTGCATGGAGATGTAGGCAAATGCGGCAGCATCACCCATAAAACGTTTGACCTTGCGGTCGATAAAGTCATCGACATTGATATCGATACTGCCGGCGATATTGCTGCGCATGCCGACATCAGCATATTCCTGTTTGAACTTAATGCCAGAACGACCCTGTTGCAGTGAATCCAGTACGGCATCTTTATCATTGCCGAGACAGGAAACTATTCCAATACCAGAGATTACGACTCGTTTCATTACAGTACCTTAAAAATTTTCAGTTGAAGTAAATAGACCTACGCGTAAGTTTTTTGCTGTGTATATCTCGCGATCATCGATCGACATGGTAGCATCAGCGATGCCCATGACCAGGCCGCGTGCGATAACGCGTTTGATGTTGATCTGATATTTGACCAGCTTGCCGGTTGGCAGTACCTGGCCGGTGAATTTAACCTCACCGACGCCTAATGCGCGTCCACGTCCTGGGTGGCCAAGCCAGCCCAGGTAAAACCCGACCATCTGCCACATCGCATCCAGTCCCAGACAGCCCGGCATCACCGGGTCATTTTTAAAATGGCACTCAAAAAACCAGAGTTCAGGTTTGATGTCTAGCTCTGCCTGGATCTCACCTTTGTCGTAAGAACCGCCTGTCTCAGCGATACGGGTTATACGGTCCATCATCAACATATTGGGCGCGGGCAACTGTGCGTTACCGGGTCCGAATAGCTCGCCGCGGCTGCAGGTCAGCAAATCTTCATAATCATATGAGCTGGGTCGCACAGTAGTTTCTTCGTCAGCAAGCATAAAAATCTCTCAGTTGATGGTTGAATTTAAATTAATCCGGCCAATTTTATCGGAAAATCATGTACGATGATATGATTTTAGCGAACTCTGTTAACGAATAAGGTTAAGGAGCCTCTGATCAATTCGTGAAATCGTGTTTTCTGCACTGAATTATTCATTTTCAGCGTTGTGAAACTTCGCAATAGCTATACCTGTAACTTACTATGATATGGCGTGCGTTTCACGCCTTGATTCTGAAGAATTCAGCACACGATCTACTTCATTCAGAATTAATCAGAGGTTCCCTAACTTTACACGAAGAAAAGTGATGATTGATGAAATACTGCTGATAATGCTGGTTTTGAGTATCGCCTGGTACTGGTGGGATACCCAGCGCAGCAATGAGATGGCGCTTGGTGTGTGCCGCCAGAAATGCCTGAATGCCGGTCTGCAGCTGCTGGACGCCACGATCACCCGGCAGCGTACATGGTTGCGCAGAGGCGATAGCGGCCAAGTACAGATATGCCGTTTATACAGTTTCGAGTACAGCGATGACCAGGCTTCTGATTACGGTCAGCGGGAGCATGGTTATATCGTGCTGATCGGCAAACAGGTGGTGGAGACGAGTATGCCGCGTATCCACGAAAAACCGATGACAGTGGTAAATCCTGACAAAGCTTCCGGGGATAAGCCGGATATCAAAATTATTCATTGAATACGGGTTGTTACGGGAAAGGTTGCTTAACGCTATAAGTTGACCTTGAAAGAAAAATAGATTTTTGCCGCGAAGAACGCAAAGGGCGCGAAGGAAAAACGTTATATATATTTGTAGGGTGTGTATTGTCCACTGTCGCGGTACATCATTTGTCGTGGACTGTCGGGCAATGCCCGACCTACAGTAGAATTTAAATTTGCTTTTTTCGCGTTCTTTGCGTCCTTCGCGGCCAAATGTTTAGAAGTCCGCTTTGTGTGGTGACTTAACTGATCACTAGTATCAACCCTCAGATCTGAACCAGCAAAAAAAATCCCGGAGCTTCGTGCTGGAAGCTCCGGGATTTTTCAGTTATTAAGAAGTTTGATTGATCAGTAGGTAAAGAAGCGTTTATCAAATTTCAAACGGGC
>JADFWE010000174.1 GCA_015222915.1 Pseudomonadota bacterium
GATCGTCAGAATAACGATAAAGTTTGTTTCCACATCACGGGGAAAGATCAGCATAAAACCTACTTCATCCAGAATTAATCAGATAGCTTACCAGTGTTCTGCTGATGCATTCTTCCAGTCATTCTGCCATCGTTGAGGGATATCTTTATCACTATCGCAGCGCAGGCAGAGCGATTTAACGATGGGATAAAGATCTTCATAATTGGCTACTTCCGTACCATTCACCCGGCGAAAGATATCGGCCGGTTTCAGTTCCTCGATACTGCTGATGCCACAGGCGCCGAGCAGCCCGGTCAGATGTTCCACCGTAAGATTATGAAAACTGGCAACACGTTTACCCTTGTCTTCGATATTCAGCGCTTTGTAGCGGGCGGGATCCTGAGTGGCAATACCGGTAGGGCATCTATCGGTATTACAGCTGCGAGACTGTATGCAGCCCAGCGCCAGCATCATGCCGCGTGCGGAGTTTACCGTGTCGGCGCCCAGCGCTATGATACGCGCCATGTGGAATGCGGTGAATATTTTTGCTGAAGCGATGATACGTATATGCTCACGCAGCCCGGTACCGATCAATGCGTTGTTAACAAAGATAACGGCATCACGCAGCGGCGTACCGACAGAGTTAGTCAGCTCGATCGGCGCAGCGCCGGTACCACCCTCACCGCCATCGACCGTTATAAAATCCGGTTTGATCCCGGTTTCCAGCATCGCTTTACAGATACCCAGAAACTCGTTGCGTTTACCGATACAGAGCTTAAAACCGACGGGTTTGCCGCCGGAGAGCTCTCTTAATTCCTTGACGAATTCCAGTAATTCTATCGGTGTACTGAATGCTGAATGCGCAGCTGGTGAGACCACGTCCTGACCAAGCGGAACGTGGCGTATCTCGGCGATCTCCGGGGTTAACTTGGCAGCAGGAAGGATACCGCCATGGCCGGGTTTCGCTCCCTGCGACAATTTGATCTCGATCATCTTGACGGCATCGATCTGTGCTTTTTCTGAAAATTTATCCCGGTCAAAAAAACCCTCAGTATCACGGCAGCCAAAATACCCGGTGCCGATCTGCCAGACGATGTCACCGCCATGTTTAAGATGATACGGGCTCAGACCGCCTTCGCCGGTATTGTGTGAAAAATGACCCAGTTTCGCGCCTTTGTTTAAAGCCATGATGGCGTGTTTGCTTAAGGCGCCATAACTCATGGCGGAGATATTGAGCGGTGAAGCATCATACGGCTTCGAACAGTCAGGACCGCCGAAGCGAATACGCGGATGTTTGTCTTCCACATGGATGGGTAGTAAGGAATGGTTCATCCATTCATAACCGGCGCGATAGACATCAAACTGGGTACCGAAAGGACGGGTATCACGTACATGTTTGGCACGTTGATAGATCAGTGCCCTGAACTCACGATTGATCGGCCTGCCATTGATGTCCGACTCGACAAAATATTGCTGGATCTCCGGACGTATCGATTCAAAAAGATAGCGAAAATTCCCGATCACAGGATAGATGCGCATGATGGTATGTTTGGTCTGAATAAGATCGTAGAGTCCAAGAAGGATGATCGGACCAATGATGGCAAAACCCCAGATCATCTTCGGCCAGTAGGAAGCCAGCAGTAATAGCAATGAGGAAAAAATTATCGAGAGTAAGATAAAACCATGTCGAACACTCATATGAGATTATCCCCTGAATTGTTATATGTATCGACCACATTTGTGCCTAAGCCATAGGATCGGTTTTTTATCTCTACAAACGATTCTTTAGTGACCAGACCAATGCCGATAAGTTCTAAGGTATAAGTTATTGGGATACTAATCGTCAATCGCTATATCTTGACGAGGCTGAAAGACATCACTACTCGACTCCTGGCTGAATATTTCTTTGGCTGTAATC
>JADFWE010000175.1 GCA_015222915.1 Pseudomonadota bacterium
GACGATAGACACGATCACTGCGTCCTCTACCTGCTTGCTGAGCTGCAGGGCAGCTGCACAGGCACCACCGGAGGAGACGCCGCAGAACAGGCCTTCTTTTGCAGCCAGTAGCCGCGTGGTATCTTCAGCATCCTGCTGATTTACGTCCAGCGTCAGGTCGACTCTGGCGGCATCAAAGATACCGGGCAGATATTCTTTCGGCCAGCGGCGGATACCGGGGATGCGCGAACCCTCTTCCGGTTGTACCCCGACGATCTGTATCGCTGGATTTTTTTCTTTCAGATATCTTGATACGCCCATGATGGTACCGGTAGTCCCCATGGCACTAACGAAATGCGTGATCTTTCCATCGGTCTGCTGCCAGATCTCAGGACCAGTGGAGAGATAATGTGCCTGCGGATTATCCGGATTATTAAACTGATCGAGCACCACACCTTTGCCTTCATCCTGCATCTGCAGTGCCAGATCGCGGGCACCTTCCATGCTCTGCTGCTGTGTCACGGATATCAGTTCAGCACCGTAGGCTTTCATCGCCGCGCGGCGTTCTTCACTCATATTATCCGGCATGATCAGGATCATCCGGTAACCCATCACCGCTGCCGCCATCGCCAGCGCGATACCGGTATTGCCGCTGGTAGCTTCGATGAGGGTATCACCCGGTCTGATATCACCGCGCGCCTCTGCCTGGGTGATCATATTAAAAGCCGGCCGGTCTTTTACCGAACCGGCCGGATTATTCCCTTCCAGCTTCAGTAAAATAGTATTCGAGCTGTCCGCCAGCAGACGCTGCAGACGGACCAGCGGGGTATTTCCGATGGTATCCGCCAGCGTTAAAAATCCGGATTCAGAATTGGTCGATTTGTGCATAAGTCATTAATTTATCTACGATCAGACAAAAGAGTTTAGTTACAGTAAGATGCTGCAGTATATTACATTAAAACCTGCTTATTTCGTCGTGAATATTGGTCTGTTATCGTGAAATTTATATTGCTGCCTGAAACGCTTTTTGCACCTCATCTGCTCACTTCCCTGTTATTGCTAAACACATCTGCTGCCTTTGCGGCGACCGGTTCTGAGAAAAATAGTTTGACAGCAGATGATCAGGCAGAGGATGAACTGTTTTTTGAGGTGCCGATGGTACTTTCCGCTAACCGTCTGGAACAGCCGGTGTCCGATGCAGCGGTCAGTATCTCGGTCATCGACCGCGATACCATCGAGATGTCCGGCGCCAGAAACATCCCCGAAGTACTGCGGCTGGTACCCGGCATGCAGGTCGGCTACAGTGGCAATGAATTCGGTGACGAACCACGCTACGTGGTGACCTATCATGGTCACAGTGACCAGTACTCCAAACAGATGCAGGTGCTCATCGACGGGCGTTCGATCTATGAACCGTTTTACGGTGGCATTAACTGGCTGGCCATCCCCATCAATATCAATGATATCGAACGCATCGAAGTCTCACGCGGCCCCAACCTTGCCAGCTATGGCGCGAACAGCTTCCAGGCGGCGATCAATATCATCACCCGTACCGCGGCCGAGGACCAGGGATCATTCGTACAGAGTAACGCCGGCACCAATGGCATCGCTGACCTGACTTACCGTTTTGGTGGCAATAATGGCGATCTGGATTATCGCGTCACAGCATCTACTTACAATGACGATGGCATGGATAGCGGCAATGCGAATGACTACGTCGATGACCGGCACAGCAACAATATCGACTACCGCCTGGATTACCAGTTAAACAACAACAACACGCTCTCCTACCAGGGCGGTTATGGCGAGAATCGTCAACAGGCAGATCGCAATCATGAAGGACCGCTGCCAACACAGCGCACGGTCGAAAATCTGCGTTTCTTCCAGTTCATAAAATGGGAAAACCATATAAACAGCGATAACAGCATCCAGCTTCAATATTATTACAACCTGAATGATAAAGAAGATCGTTATGATTCTGATACCATCGATGTAGCCCCCGGAGTGATCGATCCTTTCGAGCTGGACGTCAATGCTGACATAAAAACAGAACGCCACAATCTTGAATTTACTCACTTCCTGTACCCGGATAAAGATCTGAAATTGATATGGGGCCTGGTGGCACAGATAGACCTGGTTACATCACCGCTTTATCTCGGTAAAGATGACTCCGTCTCACATCGACAGCAGCGTGCTTTCGCCACCATCGAGTGGAGCGCCAGTGACA
>JADFWE010000176.1 GCA_015222915.1 Pseudomonadota bacterium
CCATCTAGACGGTCGCTTTCATACCAACCGCTGATTTTGTACCTTTATGACTGATAACAAGCAGAAAACTCTTCGATATGCGGGACTATTCCGGCGTTTGTTCGCTATCTTTTATGATGGCTTCCTCCTGCTGGCCATACTTTTTATCGTAACGGCCATCGCAAATACACTGAACAGCGGCAATGCCATCGAACCGGGGAATGTCTATTACCCTTTATATGTTCTTATCATCGTGGTTTTGAGTTACCTGTATTTTGCCTGGTTCTGGATCCATGGCGGACAGACACTGGGCATGAAAACCTGGCAGATTCAGTTACAGACAGGCGATGCCAGGGTCTTTGACTGGAAAGCGGCAGCAATACGGTTCCTTGCTGCGATAGTGTCCTGGCTGCCGTTGGGTGCCGGTTTTTTATGGTCGTTTATCGATAAAAAAAATCGCTGCTGGCATGACCTGGTCAGCGATACAGTACTTATCGATTTACGCAGCTGAGCCCGAAGCGATTAAGGGATGGCAGCCCAGGGATACTCTGATTAAGTCCAATTATTTCAAACTTGATCAGAGTATCACTAGCTCACCCGTTTCAGATAATACATGCTGATAGCCACCACTGATATAAAGGGCGCAGCCGCGCTCAATAATGGTGACATATCCAGTGCCAGCCCGAGATGATTGATCGAACGGTTGATCACGTAATAGACGATACCGATGATGACCGCCAGCATGATACGCTGACCGACACCCCCGCTTCGCGGTGTAGTCGAAAACACGATAGGCATGGCGATCATCAGCATCGCCAGGCAGGTTAACGGGGTGAAGACTTTTATCCAGAATGCCAGCCGGTATTCATCACTGTCGAGATTATTATCCTGCAGATATTTGCTATAGGTTAACAACTCGGTCGCCGACATGTCCTTGGAATCGAGCTCCAGCACAGAGAACAGCTCTAACAGGATCAGTCTTTTTAAGATCAGATGCTCCTCAAATGCCGTCGTCACCCCCGAAACACTGATTTCGGTACGCTTTATATGGTCCAGGTGCCATTCATCATCTTTATATTGTGCTTTTTCAGCATAGATAACAGAACCCAGGCGACGCTCATCGTCTAACTCATAAACACTGATCTCACGCAGCTCATGGTTCGGTAATATCTTTTTCACATTGACGTAGCGGTTACCGTCTCTCGCCCAGATGTCATTCATGCCACCGACGATAAGCTTCTTCTCCATGGCTTCTGCGCGAAAGGTTTTTGCAGAACGGGTAGTTGAGGGCACGACATATTCGCCCAGCACCGCAACCATGATGGCGATCAGTAAGCCGATCTGCAGCACGGAACGAGTGATACGCATAGCGCTGATGCCCGAAGCACGCATCACGATCAATTCTGAATTGGCTGCCAGCGCTCCTAACGACAGGATGCTGCCGAGCAATAATATAGAAGGTGACAGTTCATATAACCGTTGCGGTAATCGTAGCAGCACGAAAATCACTGCCTTCAGGTTACCGTAGTCGCCGGTGCCGACATGATTCAACTGCGCGACGAAATCGACAAAAGCAAAAATAGACAGCATGATAAAACAGGCGAAAGCGCAGCCTGACAGCACCGTTTTTGCGAGATAACGATCAAGAACCATTGATAGCATCCTCTGAGCGTTTCCTGCGAAGAGAGATCCCGATGAGATAACCGCTGCGTTTCATCAGGTAGACGGTGATGATAATGGCGATGATGTGAACCCACCATGTACCCACCCATACCGGTACTTTCTCCTGCATGATCCAGGTCTTGCCGACACCGAGAAGGTTTGAATAGATAAGATACAACACCAGTGCCACCACCAGTTTCGCGTAACGTCCGCTGCGCGGATCAGTATGGCTGAGCGGCAATGCCATAAACGCGACGATGATGGTGGCCAGCGGCAGGGTAAAACGCCACTGCAATTCAGACTGGTCTTTCGGGTCTGTCGACTGCCAGAGCTCAGTCATGGATTTCGATTTTTCTGAAAAATGTGCTGTCACCTGGTTTTCAGCAATAAAAACCCCGTACTTCTGATATTCGATGATCTTGAAATCCCCGTCACCTGCATTGCCTGCATAGTGCGTACCATCTTGCATCATCACATACCGGCGGCCATCTTCATTATAGAAAGTGGTGGTGTTATCAGCCAGGTCAACATGATTCGTGGTACCGCGTTTCTGCTGAAAGAAAACATTCTCGATCTTCTTGTTCTTTTTATCTTCCGATTCCAGGAACAGCACACCGTTTTCCCCGGCGCGATTAAACTGTCCGACCATCAGGGCATCTATTTCAGCCTGGCTCTGTATCTCTGCAGTAATCACGGCACGCTGCTGTGTGATCAGCGGTCTCGCATACATCAACAGGACTAATAACAGCAGGGTGACCGGTACTGCGATCAGCATCAGCGGACGATACCACTGCAGCGGTCCGATACCGGCAGACATGATCGCGGCCATCTCACTGTCGCGATAGAGACGACCGAATGCCAGCAGGATGCCCATCAGCAGACTGAGCGGCAACAACACCACGCTGAACTCAAACAGGCTGTTGAACAGGTAAGCCAGTAAGGCGCTGATTGGTATAAACCCCTGCGATACCCAGCTAAGCAGGTGCACCAGCTCGGTGCTCAGCACGATGATCAATAAAACAAAGATCACAGATAAAAAAGCCGTTAACAACTCTTTAGCAATATATTTATCGATAATGGTCAGTTTCATCGCAGGGCTAATTTAGAAAATTGATGGAAGATGTGCTTATTTTCACTGAAGTTTAACCTGAAAACTTCTGTTAACCACAACTAATCATACGATTGTTGAAAAATCACGCTAAAAACAAAGAAATCATCTACCTTATCTACAATAAATTGCATACAATCACCCATATAGCCTGTTAAGGAACCTCTGATTAATTCAGAGGTTCCATAATAATATTTAAATCTCACTGGAGCATCCATGGAATACACAGTCAAAAGCGGTAACCCGGAAAAACAGCGCATCGGCTGTGTCGTTATTCCCGTCTACGCATCGCGAAAACTTTCCGCATCGGCAAAAATCATCGATAAAGCCAGCAACGGTTACATCGCCAACCTGGTGAGGCGCGGTGAGATCGAAGGTGATCTGGGCAACACCTTATTACTGCACAATGTTGAGAACACCTTATGTGACAGGGTATTATTGATCGGCTGCGGCAAAGAGAAAGACGTAACGGTCAACACTTTCCGCAAGATAAATCACCACATGGTCAAACGCCTGCAGGCCAGCGGTGCCACCGAGATCGCTTCCTACCTGACCGAAGTACCGGTAAAACGAAAAGACATCAACTGGAAGATCCAGCATTCCATCGAAGCCATCGATGAAGCTTTATACAAATTCAATCAGCTGAAAACAGAGAAGAAAGAATCCCGCCGTCCCTTGCGAAAATTTATTTTCAGCGTCAATGGACGTGGCCAGCTGATGCAGGGTGAACAGGCTGTCCGTACCGGTATGGCGATATCCGCCGGTATCCATCTGGCAAAAGATCTGGGCAACCTGCCCGGCAATATGTGTACCCCGGACTACCTGGCAAAACAGGCCATCAAACTCGATACACAACACAGCAATATCAAGACCTCTGTACTGGAAGAAGACGAGATGGAAGAACTGGGCATGGGTGCCCTGCTCTCTGTTTCCAGAGGCAGCCGCCAGCCCGGTAAATTGATCACCATGGAATATATGGCGGGTGATAAAAAACAGGCCCCCATCATTTTTGTCGGCAAAGGCGTCACCTTCGATTCCGGCGGCATCAGCCTGAAACCGGGCGCCGGTATGGATGAGATGAAATACGATATGTGCGGTGCAGCCAGCGTTATCGGCGTGATGAATGCCTGTGCAGAACTGCAGCTACCGGTGAACGTCGTCGGCATCATTCCCACCGTCGAAAATATGCCCGATGGCATCGCCTCCCGGCCCGGTGATATCGTCACCAGTATGTCAGGACAGACCATCGAGATCCTCAACACCGATGCCGAAGGCCGGCTTATCTTATGTGATGCGCTGACCTATGCCGAAAAATATGAACCCGACGTGGTCATCGATATCGCCACCTTAACCGGTGCCTGTATCGTCGCCCTCGGCGCACACCCTGCCGGCCTGCTCAGCAACCACAATCCGCTGACCAATGATCTGCTGTCTGCGGGACAGACCAGCGGTGACCGCTGCTGGCAGCTGCCGTTATGGGATGACTACCAGGATCAGCTGAAGAGCAATTTTGCTGACATGGCCAATATCGGCGGCAAGGGTGCAGGCACCATTACTGCTGCCTGCTTCCTCTCCCGCTTCACCAAAAAATATCACTGGGCACACCTGGATATCGCCGGTGTTGCCTGGCGCAGCGGCAGCCATAAAGGAGCTACCGGACGCCCCGTCGGCCTGCTGACCCAGTATGTACTCGACCGGGTGCAGGAAGCTTCAAAATAACTATTCATAGGCTAACAACTAAAATAATATGTGACAGAAAAAATGGCTGACTACGATCCTAAAATCATTCCTACCCTCGATGACATCATCGAGGATGACATCGATGAAGAGATAAAAGAAACCGTTATCGATCTGTCTTCTCTGTTAGCCGATAAGGTTGATGAAGACGATGATAATTTTGATCTATTTACCGCCGAGGTCGAGGTTGGCATTGACGATACCGACACCGAAGCTGGCATCGAAGACGATAGCCCGCAGATCGGTATGATCGATGATATCGAAACGGCAGGCACTCTCGATATCGACTCAGAACTTTCATCTGTCGCTGATGCAGACCTGGATACCACCGCTATCGATATAGAAATTTCCGGCTCTGACGATATTGATATCGATATCGAAAATAGCAGCGAAACTCTGCCCGTCGATCTGGATACATTGGAAACGGCTGAGACTGGAACTGCTGAGATAGAGGCAGCGGTGATAGAGATAGATACTATAGATATCGAGGAAACGGTGGTCGGTGAAATTGAGATCTACGCCGACGAAGAAATCGAACCGGCACTTCCTGATGATGAAGAACCTGTCGAATCCGCACTGATCAATTACCATGCCGAAGAAGAGGATGACATCGTCATCGATACCCACCATGCAGCTGAGGGTGATTCTCCGGCACAAGTTGAAGCCGAAATCGAGCAGGAAACCGAGGCTGATACCTATGCACCGGCCGAAGAAGCTTCTACCGGGATTCGTCCTGAAGACATCCCTGAGGTAACACACGAAGTAGCCGCCCCGGTATCCGACGAGGACGTGGATAGCGCCATCGTGGAAAGCGCTATTATAGGACCAGATGCCGGATCTGAAGATGACACAGAGACCAGCCTGGTGGCCAGCGATGTTTTATCCACCGTTACTCTGGAAGAACTGAGTGATAACATCATCCAGCAGCTGATGCCGGAACTGGAACAGCAGCTGCGCTTCCTGGTCCTAAAAACACTGCACGAAAAACTGCCTGCGGAGATCACCCGTCAGTTATCACCCAACTCCGCGCACGAGGATGACGATGGAGCTGGCGATCAGCAGTAAAAGACGCTCTACAGCCAGTAACTCACGTACCGGCTTAGCCGTGCTATAGCGACATATTGGCCGCATTTCCCCCGTACATTGCCCGCATGTTGTATAATTCCGCGCTTGAATTTATTCACGTATTCTTATTCCTTAAACCTGTTCAATCGAGTCCATAATGGAAAAAACCTATAACCCTCAATCCATCGAAAGCAAATGGTACGAGATCTGGGAAAACAACGGTTATTTTAATGCCAACCAGAGCTGTGAAGGCGCCGATAAGAAGTCAGAATGTGAAAACTTCTGCATCATGATCCCACCGCCTAACGTCACCGGACGTCTGCACATGGGCCATGCTTTCCAGGATACGATCATGGACGCCATGGTGCGTTACCACCGCATGAAGGGAGACAACACCCTGTGGCAGGTCGGTACCGACCACGCCGGTATCGCCACGCAGATGGTGGTAGAACGCCTGATCAATGCAGAAGGCAAAACCCGCCATGACTATGGCCGCGAAAAATTCACCGAAAAGATCTGGGAATGGAAAGAACAGTCCGGCAACACTATCACCAAACAGCTGCGCCGCATGGGCGCATCACTGGACTGGTCGCGTGAGCGCTTCACCATGGACGAAGGCATGTCAGCCGCCGTCTCAGAAGTTTTTGTCCGTTTATACAATGAAGGCCTGATCTACCGCGGCAAGCGCCTGGTGAACTGGGACCCGGTTTTACATACCGCCGTCTCTGACCTGGAAGTATTATCCAAAGAAGAATCCGGCCACATGTGGCACATCCGTTACCTGCGCAGCAACGGTGCCGGTCACGTCGTGGTCGCCACCACCCGTCCTGAAACCCTGCTGGGTGACTGCGCGGTGGCGGTCAACCCTTCTGACGAACGTTTTTCCTACCTGCTCGGCGAATTCCTCGAGCTACCGCTGACCGGCCGCAAGATCCCGGTGGTTGCCGATGAACATGTCGATGCAGATTTCGGTACCGGTTGCGTCAAGATAACCCCGGCACATGACTTTAACGACTACCTGGTCTGGACCCGTCATAAGAACAAATCAGAAGTACGCGATCTGCCCAACGGCGGCCTGATCAATATCTTCACCGTCGATGCTGCTATCCGTGACAATGAAGATGATGTCAACGATGTCATCCCCGAAGCCTATATCGGTATGGACCGTTATGCAGCGCGCAAACAGATCGTCGCCGATCTCGATGCTGCCGGACTGCTGGAGAAAGTGGACGACCATAAACTGATGGTACCGCGTGGTGACCGTTCCAATGCAGTCATCGAACCCTACCTGACCGATCAATGGTATGTGAAAGTTGAACCGCTGGCGAAGCCGGCGATCGAAGCGGTCGAGAACGGCGATATCAAGTTCACGCCGGACAACTGGAAAAACACCTACTTCGAATGGATGAACAATATCGAAGACTGGTGCATCTCCCGCCAGATCTGGTGGGGACACCGTATCCCGGCATGGTATGACGATCTTGGCAACGTCTACGTCGGTTACAGCGTCGAAGATATCCGTGAAAAAAATAATTTACCCGACGATTTTTCGCTGACACAGGATGAAGATGTTCTAGACACCTGGTTCTCCTCTGCGCTGTGGCCGTTCTCTACCCTGGGCTGGCCGGAAAAGACCCCGGAACTGGAAACCTACTACCCGACCAATGTACTGGTCACCGGTTTCGACATCATCTTCTTCTGGGTCGCCCGTATGATCATGATGGGGCTGAAGTTCATGGGCGATGTGCCCTTTAAAGAAGTCTATGTCCATGGCCTGGTACGTGATGCCGAAGGCCAGAAGATGTCCAAGTCAAAAGGCAACGTGCTCGACCCTATCGATGTTATCGACGGTATCGATCTGGAAGCACTGGTCAAAAAACGCACGACCGCCGTCATGCAGACCCACCAGGTAGAACGTATCGAGCGCCTCACCCGCAAAAATTTTCCGGAAGGCATCCCGGCATTCGGCACCGACGCCATGCGCTTCACCTTTGCCGCGTTAGCCACCACCGGTCGTGACGTAGTCTTTACACCTTCGCGTATCGAAGGCTACCGCAATTACTGCAACAAGCTCTGGAACGCGACCCGTTATGTGCTGATGCAGGCCGAAGGTAAAGATAACGGCCTGATGGATGACGGCAGCGATAATCCTGATGTGGTTTTATCGCTGGCCGATCGCTGGATCATCTCCCGCCTGCAACGCGTCGAAGCGCGCATCGAAAAACACAGTGAGAACTCACGGCTCGACCTGATCGCACAGGATATGTACGCTTTCGTCTGGGAAGATTACTGTGACTGGTACCTGGAATTATCCAAACCGGTATTATTCAACGAGCAGACGCCGGAGAACGAGCAGCGTGGCACGCGCCGTACACTGGTACGCGTACTCGAGACCATGTTGCGCCTGAACCACCCCATCATCCCCTTTATCACCGAAGAGTGCTGGCAGTATGTCGCGCCCCTTGCCGGTAAGAAAGGCGACAGCATCATGCTGCAGCCTTACCCGGAATCAGACGAGAGCAAGATCGATGGCAAAGCGGAAGAAGATCTGGAGTGGGTAAAGACCTTCATCAGCGGTGTTCGCCGTATCCGCTCTGAGATGGATATCCCACCGGGCAAACCGTTATCACTGCTATTGCAGAATGCTTCAGACACAGACAGAACGCTGTATACCGATAACCAGGCTTTCATCGAGACCCTGGCCAGGATCGAAAGCAGCCAATGGTTAACCGAAAGTGATGATGCACCGGAATCCGCCACTGCACTGGTCGGTGAGATGAAGATCCTTATCCCGCTCGCCGGACTTATCGACAAAGATGCCGAACTCGCCCGTCTGGAAAAAGAGATCGGCAAGATACAGGTCAATATCGACAAGACCACCGCCAAACTGGTCAATAAAAACTTTGTCGATAAAGCCCCCGCCGCTGTCGTCGAAAAGGAACGCGAGCGCCTGGCAGAGATGACCCGTGCCTGCGAACAGCTGAAAGAACAGGCAGAAAAAATCAAGCAGTTGTAAATTGTGACTTAAAACATATAACATACAACTTATGACCGCAACCTTCGGTAAAAACTATGGCCTCTCAGGAAAAAGTTGAACAGATATTAAATACCCATGCCAGCCTGATATTATCGGTGGTGCAAACCATTCACCA
>JADFWE010000177.1 GCA_015222915.1 Pseudomonadota bacterium
CGGTTCGCAAAAGTGGATGAGTTTTTACAGCCGGCCTATACGCCAACATTTACACCCATCGAACTTAAAACGCAGGAAGGTTTATCTCTGGAAACCGGTGTGGAGTGGTCTCAAGGCAGTAATACTGCGAAATTTATCATCTACAAACTCACGCTTGAAAACGAAATTGCGTATGATCCGGCCAATTTTGCGAACATCAATCTAGATGATACAGAGCGCAAAGGATTGATTACCAGTGGTTACTGGAAAGCAACGCAGCGCCTTGGCTTTTCAGCCAGTTATACCTATACTGACGCGGAAGTGACCAGTGGTTTTGCGACAGGGAAAAATATTCCGTTAGTGGCCGAACATTCAGCACTGCTAAGTACCGATTACGCAATATCTAAAAGCTGGCAGGTATTTGGTGAAGTCGTTGCCATTAGTGATCGAGTTTTAGGGGGAGATTTTGAAAATACGCTAAGTAAGCTGCCAGGTTATGGTTTACTCAACATCAAAGCAGAATACAACGTTAGTGATTTTACCTTTAGCGGACGTGTTAACAATGTACTTGATAAAGAATATTCTGATGTTGGTCAATTAGGCTTTGATCCAAACGCCGGTTTTGCACCTGCCGAAGCCTTCTATCCGTCACCAGAAATCAACTTTTTGCTGACAGCGGCATGGAATTTCAGATAACCTAGGCCGATGGATACCATGGCAAAACCTATCGTTGCGACCACCTCGTTGTCATTCCTGTTCCACGGCCTGGCATTTGCTGCCATGGCGCTGATTTATGACCAGGTGGTATCGCAAGATGAAGGTGTCGGATCTGGTGTCGAAATTCAGCTAGTCAGCTCAACCGTGGTATCAGATCAGCAGGAAGTTGATGTGCCACGCAACCAGAAAGTTTTAGCGGAGGCTTCACCTGAAAGTCTGGTCCAGAAGCCAGAGAAGAAACTGGCTGAAAACATCCTGACCTCTCTTAACAGTGTGCGGGCCATTGTAGACACTGAGTCTGAAAAGAAAGGTATATTCGTTCAAGCATCAATTACTGATGAAAGTGAAAGTCTGTCCTCTATCGTACAGTCAACTAATGCTTCACAACAGCAACATGCGATACTTGAGTTATTACATCGCCGTATAAGCGATAAAAAAGAATATCCGTATATGGCGCGAAGACAGCGCAGAGAGGGTGTCGCCACCGTTGCTTTTGTTTTGCACCCGGACGGAAAAATCGAAAATGCTCATCTTGTTTCATCCAGTCACGCAGTGGTTCTTGATCGCGCGGCATTGTCTGCGGTAAAAAATATCGAACCGTTTTTAGTTGCAGGTGAATATATTAAGCAATCTGAAGAGTTTCAGGTTGATGTTGCATTTAAACTATTTTGATGAATCCATTTTATGGCTAATCGACTTTCAAAGATCTATACCCGTACCGGTGATGCAGGTGAAACCGGTATGGCCGATGGTTCACGTATCAGTAAAGATGACCTGCTGATCCATGCTATCGGCGAGGTTGATGAGCTGAACAGTCAGCTCGCGCTGGTCGCCAGTCATGCACCGGAAGTCTTCGTTGCTTCTGTTCGCTCTATCCAGAACGATCTGTTTAATGTCGGTGCTGAGCTCACCATGGGTGAGGCCGTCATCGAACAGGAAAGTATCGATACGCTGGAACAGTCACTGGATGAGTTGAATCTGGCGCTGTCACCGCTCAGAGAGTTTATCCTGCCTGGTGGCGGGCCGGTAGCTTCGCATTGTCATGTCGCGCGCGCGGTCTGCCGCCGGGTAGAGCGCACCATGGTTAGCCTTAATAAGCAGCAGGCACTGAACAGTATCTTGCTGTCTTATATCAATCGTCTGTCAGACTATCTGTTCGTACTGGCAAGAGCGATCAGCAAGCATGAAGGCAGTGAAGAAATCTTCTGGCAGTCAAAACGAATGACGAATGACGAATGACTATAAAATTATACTCGGCCAAGATATGTCTTTTGTTTTAAATTATTCACTATTTGACCTCCAGGGATGGGCGGAATACTGAGAATCGTCGGGAACGATTCCAGTGCATTTTTCATTATTTATTTTGAGCGAAGCGAAATGCGTATCGGTATCGATCTCGGTGGCACAAAGATAGAAGGTATCGCCTTGTCTGATACAGGTGAGGAACTTGTCCGCCTGCGCGTGCCGACGCCGCAGGGTGACTACCCGGCGACCTTGCAGATTATCAAGTCGCTTATCGATCAGATCGAAAGTCAGTGTGCGGGTGACCCTGTGGAACAGGGCAGTATCGGCATCTGTACCCCCGGCTCACTGTCACCGGTCAGTGGTCTGTTACGTAATTCAAATTCTGTCTGCATGAACGGTAAACCGGTACTCGATGACCTGCAGCAACTCTTGCAGAGAGAGATCCGTATCGCGAACGATGCAAACTGTTTTGCGCTTTCCGAAGCCACCGATGGTGCGGCAAAAGACGCCGCAGTCGTCTTTGGTGTTATCATTGGTACCGGAAC
>JADFWE010000178.1 GCA_015222915.1 Pseudomonadota bacterium
ATCATGGTCATGATAATAACGATAGAGTTACACTCATCGAGATGGGTGACCTGCACGGTACCCTGGTACCCCATGCTGCAATCCTGAAGAATCCTGATGGCAGTGAGCGTGAAGTCGCCAGTTCCGGCGGCCTGGCACGCCTTAAGACAGTGGTTGATAATATCCGTGCTGATAACCCTGACGCGGTTCTGCTTTCTACCGGTGACCTGACACACGGTAGTGCCGAAACCATGTTTACCGTCGGCGATGCCATGATGGTTCCAATAAATGCATTTGGTATCGATGTGTATACACCGGGTAACTGGGACTTTGGTTATGGCGCTGCCGTGTTCCGTAACCGTTTTACAACTTTTGGACCTAAACCAACTATTCCAGGCAACCTTCGTACCATGTCCGGGTATATCAGCTGTGATGATATTCCTGTTATCGCTGGTCTGACAGATGAGGCCAGTGGATACACATGTAATGAGATTGACGCTGCAACAAAACCTTTCCCAACACCTGCAGGTCTGGGTGTTATCAAGGCAAACTTCCCGACCGTGGCCGTCAACCTATATAACGATACAACGGGATTACCTTTACCACCCCCGCTGCATAATCAGCGTCTGCTTCCCCCTTACAAGATCGTCGATCGTGGCGACAAAAAGATCGCGGTCATCGGTCTGACGGCAGCTATCGTTCCACAGCAGGCTGACGCCTTCAATATTGGCCTTCGCTTTACTCAGGGCGTTGAGGAACTCCCGGGCATTATCAACGCTGTCAAGAATGATCCTGATTGTGGTGGAGACTGCCTGATCGTTGTCCAGTCAGAACTTGGTCTGCCGCAGAACATCAAGATCGCGCAGCACTTTAAAGATATCGATGTGATGTATTCTGCTCACACCCATGAAGTGACTTTAGGTGCATTGCTGGTACATGGTGATGATGTAACTCGTACTACCCCCGGTGCAGCTTTAAGCCGTGGCGAGCGTCGTCAGCTTGCCAGGGGCGCAGCTATCGTGGTTGAAACCAACCGCGATATGTATGTCGGTCGCCTTGATCTTGAGATGAGCGGTGGTGATATTGTTGACTTTAGCTGGGAAGCGATTCCTGTTGATGAGTCTGTTCCACAGGATCCCAAGATGGCAGAGCTTGTTGCTGCCATGGAAGCGGGTTTTGTTGCAGGTGATGATTTCATCCCTCACACTTTCCGTCCGGGTGGTTTTGCTGCCCCTACATTAAAAGGTCTACAACTGGTTGATGGCCTTGATACAGTCGTTGGTCATACCGATACCCTGTTGCTTAGACATCACGTCCTTGAAGATACGCTGAATAACTTCATCGCTGACGCCATTCTTAATGTGTCCGATAATGTTGCTGATGTCAGAAATGTTCCAGGTTGGGAAAATGGTGTGGATGTATCCATGGCCAACGGTTTCCGTTTTGGTAATGCGGTATTAGCAGGTAGTGATATTACTTTACGCGATCTTTATACCTGGTTCCCGATTGCCCCTGCTGTCAATATCGCTGACTTCTCTGGTCAGTCTATCCAGAATAGCCTGAATACAATTCTGGGTGCTGTGTTTGATCGCAACGCGTTTATGCAGCGTGGTGGCTGGTATTTAGGTCTTGCCAATATGGAGCAGAAGATCGACCTCAGGAATAGACCGTTCAGCAGTTCAGGCAGTCGTGTCGTTGAAACAAAAATCGGCGGTCAGCCGCTGGATCTGGGTAAACGTTATGTATTTGCTTCCTGTTACGGTCATGGTAATCCACTGGATGATGTATGCCGTACCGGCGGTGGTGCACATCACAAGTTCTTCCAGTTAGCGGATGGAGCTGACTATACCAGTGACATTACACTGGCTGACCCGGTTAACAGCGAAGGCGTTATCATCGGTGCGGCAGTCAAGCAGGTTGCACCGGATAACTACCTGCATCCTGTACACGCGCTGCGCCGTTACCTGGACAGCCTGCCAGGAAATACTGTGACTGATGCTAAGTTTGGTGCTGGTCAGGGTCGTGTGAGTACCGTTGATTCAACGCTCGCCGGAAATCCTGCTGAATCAGAAAGTGATCAGATCGGACAGCCTGGCAACACGCCGGATGTTACTTTCGTGCAGCCACCATTCGGTGCCGGCCCTACTTTCTTCAGCGGTAACATCGGTGAGAATGATTAGGAGGGAGGATAGTCTCTAGTACAGACCATGGAAGGTCGGCCAGGACGGCGTTGTCAAAGGAGTGTCTGGAATATAAAAAAAAGAAATGGATTCGGGGCGGCTATTTAGCCGCCCTTTTTTTATTGTCCAGCGGCATATTTCCGGAATAATCACAAAATCCCTGTATCGGCTATTATAAGTGGGTGATTACTCGTTTTTATAAGTTGCTGTACGCTCGAAAAATCAGGCAGAGGACAGGTCTGTTGCTGTCCCTGATATTGTTTTTGCTGCTGCCGCTGTCTACATTGTCGGCGGCTACAGCGGTTTCTGAGAGTGCAGTTCCTGCCAGCAGCTGTCAGGCATATAACCACCTCACATTCGGTATCCTGCCATTTATCAGTAATGAGCAGATGGTCCTACAGTTCTCACCGCTGGTGCAGTATCTGAGTACAAGACTTTCCATCCCCGTACGCATAGAAACAGCGCCCGACTTTGCTGAATTTTCCAGGCGTACCCAGCAGGGCGAGCGTTACGATATCCTGTTTACCGCGCCGCATTTTTATCCGCGAGCGAGTGATCAGGCCGGTTATCGGCTGATCGCCAGTGTCGATTCTTCCGGTCTGTGGGCAGTTATCGTGGCACCGGAAGATAGCCATATCCATGGTATCGAAGATCTGAAAGGTAAACGCATGGCAACGGTGCAGCAGGCTTCGCTGGCAACGCTGTTAATAAGAAAATACCTTACCAGTGAAGGTATCGATCCCGATAAAGATCTTACACTGGTCTCGACGCCCTCTCATGATGCGTCACTGTTATCGACATTCCATGGCGTGACCGATGCCTCGTCATTGATGCAGCCGCAATATGCGGGTGCCAGCGAAACGGTGCGAGATAGTATGAGGATCATCGCCCGGACAGAGAGTACACCGCACATCCCGATCAGCGTCAGCAAAAGGATCAGCGATTCATGTGCCGAAGAAATTTCCACGTTACTGATAGACATGAGTTCGAACAAAGAAGGGCAGCAGGCCTTGAGTCACAACCGTTTTTCAGGTTTCAGGAAGGCGCAGGCAAAAGAGTATGATCGCATGCGTGAGCTGTTCAGCGTACAGAAGACCAATGCCCGTAAAAGATAAGATGCGCACTGCAACATCCATACGACAGACAGCCGGTATATGAATCAGAAAAAAATCCCGTTGCTGCATTCTCTTCGATTTCGACTCATCGGTAGTGTTGTCACCATCGAGATCATCATGCTGTCATTGCTGGTATGGAACAATATCTCGATCATACATACGACGCATACCGATCGCCTGCGTGATACCGCAGCCAGCATGCTGCAGCAGATATCCAGTACATCTGCCAACTACATGATGGCGGTAGATTACGCCACGCTGGAAGGTTACCTGAGTGACATCATCGGTTATAAAGAGTTGCTGTATATCGTAGTGGTCGACCGTGATGACAAAGCGGTCATCTCACTGGGTGATACACCAGAGCAACACTGGCCGGAAACGGACCTGCATCCGGTGCAGGTAGATGATGGCGTTTACGATGTGGCAGAAGATATCAAAGTGGCTGACCTGACCATGGGGAGGATGCTGATGGGCTTCTCTCTCTCGCTGATGGAAGATGCAATTTCCGAATCGAGGAATCGCGGCATCACCATCGCGGCTATCGAGATTATTCTCACCGTGATCGCCACGGTATTTATCGGTCTGGGATTAACCCGGCGTCTGTCGGTGCTGGCGGGTGCCGCGGCAGAAGTAGAAGCCGGTGACTACTCGGTGACCGTGCCTATCGAAACAGATGATGAGGTCGGCAGGACGGCACACGCATTCAACCGCATGGTGTCAGAGATCGCATCGCGCACCCGGCAACTGGAACAGGCAGATAAAAAAACCCGTAACCTGTTCGATGAGAACAGAATGCTGGTACATGCATCTCTGGTGATACAGGAAGAAGAACGAAAAAATCTCGCCCGTGAACTGCATGATGAGATGGGGCAGTGCCTGACTGCCATCCAGGCCGATGCCGAATTGATCCGTGACATCTCGCAGGGTAAAGATGAACGGGCAGTGACCAGCGCCACTGCGATCATGGATGTGTCATCACGCGTATATGATGTGGTGCATTCGATGATGCGCCGTCTACGGCCGACCATCCTGGACAACCTCGGTCTGGTCGAAGCCCTGCGGGACGAGATCGAAGCATGGGATAGCCGGCATCCCGAGACCCGATGTGAATTTGAATATACCGGTGATATCGATCACCTGGATGAGCATACGAATATCATGCTATACCGGGTGGTGCAGGAGAGCCTGACCAATATCGGCAAGCACGCCGCCGCCAGTCGTGTTCAGATCAGGATAGATCAGCAGGAAAACCAGGTGCAGCTCGTTATCGAAGACAATGGTAAGGGCGTCGACCTTGAAGATGATGCTAACAGTAAACGCCTGGGGTTGATCGGTATGCGTGAGAGGGTCGAGACCATCGGTGGCATCTTTAAGATTAAAAGCTCACCGGGCACTGGTTTTTTGATTAATATAACCGTTCCCATGAATACAGATAAGAATAAAGATAACGGGGCAACAGAGTTGGTATGATTTCAGCAGAATCAATAAAAGTATTTTTAGTCGATGACCATGAAGTCGTGCGTGCAGGCTACCGCCGTCTGCTGGAAGCTTCGACCGGCATCACGGTAATCGCCGAGGCGGCAGACGGTGAGTCTGCCTATCAGGGCTTTTTTGAGCACAAGCCGGATATACTGGTAATGGACCTCTCCATGCCGGGTGTCGGCGGACTGGAGGCCAGTCGCCGCATACTGGCGAAAGATAAAACCGCCAGGATACTGGTGTTCAGCGTCTATGAAAACGAAGTGTTCTTGTCGCGGGCGCTGGATATGGGTGTGCTGGGTTATATCTCCAAACGCAGCGCATCGCAGGTGATGATCGATGCGGTGCGCAAAGTGGCCGACGGTGAATCTTATGTCGGGCAGGAGATGATGCCTTATCTGGTCAAGGCCAGAAACCTTACAGAAGAGGACCCGTTGTCGGAATTAACGCCGCGAGAATTCGAGATATTTTTGTTGCTGGCAGACAGTAAGTCGGTCAACCAGGTAGGCGATATGCTGAACCTGAGTCCGAAGACGGTTGGCCATCATTGCACCAGTATCAAAAACAAGCTGGACATAAGTGATATCGCTGGATTGACTCGTCTGGCTATTCGTCTTGGTCTGATGAACGCATAGCCGGGTATTTTGGTTTTGATTTTAATTTCCGGTTGAATCTGCCATCATTCATCGTCTTTTACTCAATATGAATGTTCAAATGCTGCAGTCTCAGGCTGAAAACCTCAATTATATTGCCCATAATTTTCACATATGAATATTGCCAATTACTTATCGATTAGAAGCAAGACCTATCTGCTCGTCATGCTAATCGTTGTGGTAGCACTGATATTGTCCATTGTCTCTAACAGCGGACTTAATACCATTCGTAATGAGATGGATGACCTGCTCTACGTAACAAAAATCGAACACTACACAGGTAAATTGATCAATGAAGAGCGCAACTATCGCTTGAATGCCAATGGCTCGGTATATGACATAGAAGCAGCAAATAAAGCATACAACGATGCAATCATATATATAAACAAGATCCAGCAGATACATGGAGAAGTCGATGTCCTGGGTCGGAAGGAAGGTGATCTGCTGCTGGCCAACCTGAAGAAAACTCAAGATTCAACTCGGCTCTACGAAGAACTATATCTGACCGCCGCTGAACTGTTAACCGAACTGAACAGACAGGCTGAAATACTTGAAAGTGAGGGCGAATATATCACCCTGCAGATACAGCAATATGTAGAATCTAAAAGAGTTGAAGTTAAAAAGACCATGCTCAAGAGCTCTATCGAAAAGGTTAACAATGGCTCTAATATCTGGCAATACACCTACGTGACCAGGCTACATGAAAAAAAATACCGTCTGAGTCCTGATGATACGGTGTTTGGAACATTCAAAAAAGACTTTCGTTTTATGATGAGTGAGTGGCAGCGCCTAAAAGAGATGTCGGACCAGGATTTCGAATTTGAGAAGTTGGAAAAATTTTATACCTCAGCAAAACAATATGAGGTCGCTATGTTGTCGTGGGCCTCTCTCAACGAGAGACTTGCGACAGAGGTCTTGCCAAAGATGGAACTGCTCGGCAACAGTATCATCGCCAGCAGTATTCAATCTGCCGAACACTCGATCGAACAGATGTCGACGAAACACAATACCATTACACTAACGCTAATCTCTGTAAGCGTCATCGTCATATTATTAGGCATACTGTTTGGTGCGATGATTGCACGTTCTATTTCATCGGTGATTGCCTCATTTCAAGATGGTCTGCTTAATTTTTTCCAGTACCTCAATCAGCAGCAAAAAACAGCCTTACCAATCATCGTGCACGGTCATGATGAGATTTCTAATATGGCTGATGTCATCAATGAAAACATCATAAAGATTCAGAGCGTATTCGACCGAAAAACAGGCTATCAACTGGCCTTGATGGAGTGGTCAAAAGTTGATTATCAGGATAGAAATCTCACCCTCAGTAAAGCAACCGAATTATCAGCTAAAGCCCTGAACGTGGAAAGAGTCAGTATCTGGCTATTCAACGATGATCAGACCGCCTTAACCTGTGAAGACATGTATATTCATGACACCGGGCAACATGAAAGCGGTGCCATATTGACCGAAAAAGATTATTCTGAATATTTTGAAGCGATACGTAGCAGTAAGATCCTGGTAGCAAACAATGCCAGAGAAGATAGTCGTACCGAAGCATTTCTTGATGACTACCTGAAACCGTTAAATATTTATTCGATGATGGATTCTCCGATAATACAGCACGAGCGTATTGTCGGTGTGATCTGCCATGAAAAAACGGGGAAGATCAAGATATGGGAACAGGACGAACAGGATTTTGCCGGCTCTATGGTCAACGCCGTCTCCCTGTCTTTAGAAATCAAAAAACGGGAACTGATTCAGGAAGAATTAAAAATTCAGAAAGAAGCTCTACACCATCATGCACACCACGACTCGCTCACAAACCTGCCTAATAGATTTCTATTCAACGACAGACTAGACCAGGCGATAAAACAAGCGATGCGTGACAGTACGAAACTTGCTGTGTTATTCGTTGACCTGGACCATTTTAAAGGCATAAATGATTCTATGGGGCATAGAGTCGGCGACGAATTACTGGTAGAAGTCGCAAAGCGGTTACGTGGTGAGATCCGGCAGACCGATACTCTTGCACGGTTGGGTGGTGACGAGTTTTCTATCGTTATCAATCAAGTAAGCAACAATGATTCGGTCGTAGAAATCACGCAAAACCTGATCAAAATTATGAATACACCGATAGAGCTGCGCGATCGATCGTTTTACGTCACGCTGAGTATCGGTGTTGCTATATTTCCTGACGATGGAAAGACATCGGAGGAACTGCTCAAAAATGCTGATGCGGCGATGTATCAGGCAAAAGATGACGGTCGAAACACTTATCAGTTTTACACGCTGGCGATGACTGAAAAGGCATTTGAGCGCATAGCCATGGAAAGCAGTTTCCGGGATGCGTTGCAGAGAGAAGAGTTTATCGTGCATTACCAACCACAGGTAAACGCAAAAACTGATGCGATCATAGGACTGGAAGCGCTCGTCAGATGGAACCACCCGAGCATGGGGCTCATATCACCATCAAAGTTTCTGACTTTTGCTAACGATACCGGGCTTATCGTACCGCTAGACTGGTGGGTGATGGAAACAGCAATGATGCAACATGCCAACTGGTATCAATCCGGCCTGCAGCCAGGTGTACTTGCCTTGAATATAACGTTGAGACAGCTTCAGCAGGAAGACTTTATCGATTCTATAAAACAATTATTAAAAGAGACTGGCTGCAAAGCAAGGTGGCTTGAATTTGAAGTTACCGAAGGACAGTTAATGAAAGACAGCAGTGCAGCCATAGAGGTATTAAACCGAATAAAAGAATTAGGTATCAGTCTTGCAATCGATGATTTCGGTACGGGATACTCATCATTATCCCAGCTCAAACGCCTGCCCATAAATAAACTAAAGATAGACCAGTCATTTATCCGTGATCTGCCGCATGATGATGAGGACGTAGTGATATCAAAAACGATTATTGCGCTGGCAAAAAATATGGGTTTGAGTGTTATCGCAGAAGGCGTGGAAACTGTCGAACAAAAAGAATTCTTGCTGCAGAATGGATGCCACTATATTCAGGGTTTTTATTTCAGCAAGCCTATGATAGCGAGCAAAGTAGAAGATAAATTAACTGCCCGGTAATATTTAATGATCTCTACCATCGGTTGGTGCACGAAAATAAATGCTACCACCAGATATATTCGTGAGGCCTAAATAAAAGCCCGGTTTACTAGAGGTGCCCTAAAGATTTTTATGGTCAGAGTGAAATGCGTGAGCGTTCGTTCTGCAGAAATTATTCTAAAAAGTGGGTTATTGCCTTAATGTCTATTATGTGGGCAGATGCTGGAATCTATCTGTCGTTTTAACAGATCCTCGGTAACGGGTCATCTTCCAGTTCTTCGATAAAACGTTCGCCACCTATCTCGGTTTCCATTAATACATAATTCACTTTCGAGTCGATGTGGCCGATGATGGCGGCATCTCTGCCTTCTTCCAACTCTTGCCAGCTGGCTAAAACTGTCTGTGCTTCTGCCGGATCGACTATTGCCACTACACGACCTTCACAGGCGAGGTACAGCGGGTCGTAGCCCAGCATGTCACATACGGATTGCACGGCATCGCGTACCGGAAGTGTGTTCTCTGATAACCGGATACCCATCTTCGTTGCCCGTAGTAATTCAGAGCAGACGGTTGCGATACCGCCGCGTGTCGGGTCGCGCATAAATCGCAGTCCTTCATGTTTTAACGCGGCGGTAGTCAGGTTTAATACGCTGGCGGCATCTGACTGTATGTCGCCGTGTAGTCCGAATTCTTCCCGTGCAAGCATGACGGCGATACCATGATCACCCACCGGGCCGCTGACGAGGATGGCGTCACCATGTTTTATGTTGTTCATGGATAACGCATGGCCCTGTCTGACGCCGATACCGGTAGTCGCCAGATACAGACCGCCGCCTTCACCGCGGCGTAAAACCTTGGTGTCGCCACACACCACTTTGACACCTATCTCCTTCGCTGTCTCTGCCAGTGTTTTGATGATGCGCTCCAGCGTGGCTATCTCCAGACCTTCTTCGATAAAAGCATTGAGGCTGAGGTACTTTGGAATGGCGCCGGCGACGGCAAGATCGTTGGTGGTTCCATGCACGGCGAGTGAGCCGATGTTACCACCGGGAAATTCCAGTGGCTGCACGGTAAAGCCGTCGGTGGTAAAGAGCAGGTCACCGCTATCGAAGTTTATCGAAACTGCATCTGCCTGCACGTCCAGCTCCGGGTTGGCAAGATGACGTGCAAAGATCTCTTCGATGAGTTCTCGCATATAACGGCCGCCGTTACCGTGCGCCAGTGAGATGTGTGTGTCTTGCATTATTTATCCGCCTTAAGTATTAAACGTATTTTTCACCACAGAGGCACAGAGAGCACAGAGTTTTTATTTGTTAGCTGCGCCTGCGGCGCAGTGATCATAAAACAGGCTTTCTCTGTGCTCTCTGTGCCTCTGTGGTTCAAAGCTTCTAGTTTTTTATCTTTCAATTTTATTGCTCCATGACATCAGCTAAAACCATGTTCTTTAGTGCAAGGTTTTAGCATTATTAATTTATCAAACAGTCGCGTAGCGATACACTACTGTTTAACTGGAGCGACTTTTGTCACTATATAAATAACCATGCTCTATAACCTGCCCGAAGCTTATGCCGGCATCATTGACTGGAATCAATTCAGGGAAAGAAATTTCGAAATCTTTTTCCTGTAGCAGTTTCATTGCGCGCTCTGTTAAAAAACGGTTCTGGAATACGCCACCGGAGAAGCTGACCGTATTTGTACCATGTTCGTCACGAAGTTTTATGGCCTGTTGCAGCAAAGTGTGAGCCATAGAGTGGTGAAATAGAATAGCTCGCTCGGCGATGCTTTTTTTGTCGTCCAGCAAGGTGCTTATCAGCGGTGACCAGTCGGCTGTCCATATATCGTTAATTTTTTTCAGATCAAGACGGATGAAATCATCTGTATCATCTTGATGGTTTTTCACGATGTCATGGCAGCGTGCTTCAAGCTCCATCGGTCCCTGGCCTTCAAAGCTTGCTATGGTGCGAAGTCCGGTCAGCGTTGCGGCCGCATCGAATAGACGACCAACGGAAGTTGATTGAGGAGCGTTAATCCTTTTCATCCAGGCCTGTTCTAACAAGCTGTTTTGTTCTGTGGCGGTGTGGTAATCCTGGCCAGTCTCCCAGCAGATTGCAGCCGCGCTTCGCCATGGCTCCCTGCCGGCTTTGTCACCACCGGGGAGGTGGAACGGTCGCATGCTGGCGCGCCGTTTCCACGCACCGGGAGTGCCGATGAATGCTTCACCTCCCCAGAGCGTACCGTCTTCGCCGTAACCGACACCGTCCCAGGAAAAAATAATAACCTCGTTATCGTCTCCACCAGGACTGTATTCATGATATGCGGCTGAGGCATGCGCGTGGTGATGAAATACCGTGTGTACGGGAATGTTCTGTTTTCTCGCCCAGCGGCTCGTGGTGTATCCGGGGTGTGCATCACAGATGATGCTCTCTGCCTTAACGCCATAAAGTTTTTGCAGGTCTTCGATAGTCGATTCAAATACCTCTATGCTGCGAATCGAGTTCATCTCGCCGATATGCGGTGATATGACTGCGCGATTATTCCATGCCAGTGTGATGGTGTTTTTCATGTGTGCACCGACGGCAAGTATCGGTTTTTCCAACGTGAACGGCAGAGGGATCTCGAGAGGTGATGAGCCGCGACCGGAACGTATCGGGCGGGGTCTGCCTGCGATGGTCCTGTATACCGGGTCATCGGCAGGGCGCTGTACAGGCCGGTTATGATGTAAAAAGGCATGGCACACGTGGTGCAGACGTTTTTCGACATCATCGTTGTCGATCAGTACCGGTTCACCGCTGATGTTTGCCGAAGTAGCGACCAGCGGTTTTTTAAATGCATTGAGCAGCAGGTGATGCAGCGGACTATAGGGCAGCATCACACCGATCTCATCCAGGCCCGGTGCTATGTTTTCAGATAGTGGCATTCCTGTATGTGACGGGTAGGGAAGTTGACGATCTAACGGTGCCCCTGTTCTATGTTTTTTTTCTACCAGTAATATTGCCCTGGCAGGCTGCACTAAAAAAGCCCTGTCTGTTTCGGTCAATGTTAGCGAAGCTTCTGCGTATCGGAACGGGTCATTAACCGGTGCCGGGAACATCACTGCCAGTGGTTTATCTGGCCGCGGTTTATTTCTCCTTAAGTATTCAACAGCTTCTGTATCGCTCGCGTC
>JADFWE010000022.1 GCA_015222915.1 Pseudomonadota bacterium
ATCCATGAAAGATAAACAACAAAATAAAACACAGGCGGCCCTGATCAAGGCGGTCGCTTTGATCTGTCGGCCATTGATCCGGTTGTTGATAGAGAAAAGCATGACCTTTCCTCAGTTTCGGGAATTGATAAAGGAGCTCTATGTGGAAGTTGCAGATGAGCACTTTTCTCTGGATGGCAAGAAAAGCAGTGATAGCCGGATTTTCGTACTGACCGGTATCCACAGAAAAGATATCAAAAGGATACGTCAGCAGACCGAGCAGGAGAGTGCAACTGTAACCGCTTCTGCATCATTGAGTGCTGAGATCATCGCCAGGTGGAGCAGCATGCCGGAATATGTCGATGACAGAGGCAAGCCCCGGCCATTATCAAAAACACCAGCGTCGGGTGACAGAGGTGCTGTCGCCGGTTTCGAACAGCTGGTATCCGGTGTCAATAAGGATGTCAGGCCAAAAGTAATCTTGGAAGAATGGCTGCGGCTGAACATCGTCCGTGTGAAAGATGATGAAGTGGTACTCAATCAATCCGCCTTCGTGACCAATAAAGAATTTAAAGAGATGGCCTATTACCTTGGCCATAATGTTCATGATCACCTTGCCAGCTGTGTTAACAATATCCTGCAGGAAGATAAACCCATGCTGGAACGCAGTGTTTATTATGCTTCATTGACTGAGGCTTCTGTCGAGAAACTAAATGCCATCGCTAGCAAAAAAGGCGATGAGCTGTTGCAGCAGATAAACAGGCAGGCAATAAAATTTCATGATGCAGATAAAAATAAAGTAGATGCGGATTACCGGATGCGGCTGGGTGTTTACTGGTATCAGAAAAAGCTGGGTAAGGCCGCCGCCGAAAATACCGGGGGGGCAGAGTAATGAACCGCTACTATCGTTTGTTGAACATGCTGCTTATCGGACTTATTATAGTCAATGTGGCGGCTTGTGTCTCCAGCGCACCCGCCGTGATAGCGAGCAGTGATGAAGATATGGACAGCGGTCTGGGTGGTACAGGCATGACTACAGCCATCGCTTCAGTGTCGGACGAAGACAGGGATAGCGGTCTGGGCGGTACCGGTATCGTGGGTGTCATCACCGGTTTTGGCAGTATCTTCGTCAATGGCATCGAAGTTGAATACGATGATACGACAGAGCTGACCATCGATGGCAAAAAAGCAACAGAGCGACGCTTGCAGATAGGCGACGTGGTCGAAGTGCTCACCGTTGATAATCGACTGCATACTCACGCAAGTCGGATTAACCTTCGCCATGAAGTTATCGGTGTGGTGGAGTCGGTCGAGGCTGATTCGTTCAGCTTTATTGTTAAGGGGCAGAGTATCGTACAGGCAGTCAATAATGTCGCTATGCCAGAGACAGGGCAGGTGGTTGCCGTATCCGGTTTCCGCATCGATGAGAATACCGTGCTCGCTACCCGGGTCACGCCTGCTACAGGGGCGGCTGAACTGTTACGGTTACAGCAGCGACTACCATTTGCAGATAAGGTTTCACGATGGCGTGTGCAAACCTTTGTAAAGAACAGGAAAGCCATTTTTTATCTGGATAAAGCAGAGCGTGTCGTAAGCGTGGATGCCCGTCAGAAGAATACACTGGCAGAACGCCTGGGCATCAAGGTGTTGCAGCTGCAGCGTTCTGGTTCAGATCAACTGCAATTGCGCGGCATCATCGAGCAGAGTGATATGCCACGTGGCCGGCAGACCTTCGGAGACGCTCATTCTCCAGATAATAAAGGTTTGCTGAAGAATGGGTGGGGTTATAAGCCTGGTGGAAGCGTGGATGGTGGAATCAATTCACCCTATGGTGCAACGGGGGTAGGGTCCGGCATGACACCAGGTGCAGGTAGCGGTCGTCTGTTGGATCAGGGAACCGGTTCTACCGGAGGTTCGACACCTGGCACTATTAGATGAAAGCCGGGCAGGGAAAACGTTAAATTATTGCCTGGTTTAGTCTCTGCTTTCGACACAAAGGAGTCATCCACAAGGATTAAAAAACTTCACCGCCGAGGCGCAGAGACGCCGAGGAAAAGCTTTTAGTTTTCGTAGGGTGGGCAGTG
>JADFWE010000179.1 GCA_015222915.1 Pseudomonadota bacterium
AGGCTGGTGATCAGCAGACTACCGGTAGCGCCGTAAGCGATGGCGAAACCGGCAAGGATGCAGTAAGCCGAAGCCAGTGAGAACAGCAGGTAGGTCAATGCCGGTTTTATACCATTTCGTCCCAGCGTGACCAGTAAGTATGAGCTCAGCGTCATCAGTTCCCAGCTAAAAAAGAATTCGAGTGAGGTCTGTGCGCGTAACAAGGTGGCCAGCGATAACAGCAGTACTGTGAGCAATGGATAAAACCCTTTACGGTCATCATTGCGATACATGGCAGCGATACTAACCAGAACACCGCCACCGATCAGCAGGTAACTGAACAGATGGTTGATTCCTTCGAGCTCACTGGTTAGCAAGTAACCGCCGACAGCGACAGCAAACAGCATCGGTATGTTTTTGAGGCGTCCGTGTACACCGTCGATCAGCCACATGGCAAAGCCAGCGACCAGCGGCATAAATACTGCTGGACTGGCAACCTGCATGATCATCGCCATACCATAACCGGTGGCGAACAAGAGCAGTGCGGCTATTGTCAGAGGCAGCCTCTGCATGAAACCGGTCGATAATTCTTCTTCAACTGGCGGTTCCTTTTGACGTGCATGGCTGAACCAGCGAAACAGGTAGGCAGCTTCCAGCAGTGAGCCGATGAGTATCAACGCTATCCAGGCAAACATTTCATTACTTGCCAGCAGCATCACCAGTTCCCATTTTGCCCAGAAACCGGGGAAGGGCGGCAGGCCGATCAATGCAGTGATGAATATTCCAAACAGCAATACTAAAGCAGGCTGTTTTGCGATGCTGGACCAGTCACTGATGGCCTTGCGATCTACCAGTCCGGCAAGCCAGAACAGTCCGGCTTTAGCAAAAAGATGATTAATGAATAACCCGCCAATGATCAGTGGTAAGTGTGATCCTGCATCTAACTGCATGATTAATGCCAGTGCCAGCGTCAGTAATCCCATCTGGCCGATGGATGAATAACCCAGCAGGCGTTTGCTATTTTCCTGTTTCAAGCCGATTAGATTAGACGCCAGAAAGGTGATGCCACCGATCAGGGCGACACTGCTGAGGTAACTATCGATCAACGGTATGATCTTGTACAGTGCAAAGAATACACCCGCCGAAACGCCGACAGAGATCAGCGATGCGATACCGCTATCGGCGGTTTCGTAAACGTCTAGTCCCCAGCCGTTAGCAGGGTAGGGTTTGAGCTCGACCAGCAGACTGGTAAGTAAAAACAGAGTAGCAATAAAACCGATTGGCCCGGTGATCAGATCACGGTTCATGATGATGTCATCAATATTCAGCGTGCCTGTCTGGTAGTAGAGAAAAATAGTGCCAAGCAGAAAAAATGCCGATGCGATCGAAGTCGCCATGATGTATTTAAAACCGGCGGCCAATACATTGCCTGTGCGCTGCATGCCGATAAGCGCGTAGGTAGCAATCGATGTTATCTCGATAAAGATGAAAAGGTTGAACAGATCTCGTGTCATCACCATGCCATTGATGCCCATCACAAGGATCAGGTAGAGCAATAGCGCTGATGCCTGTTGTTTTAGTTTCGGCAGGTAATGCCATGCACCCAGCAGTGCAATCGTATTGACTGCGAGCACGAAGCCCCCCTCGAACAGACCGAAGCGCAGGTTGATCGAGAACGGCGGTTTTATGCCGGCTGTTTCGATGTCGATAGCCGGAGCACCATTGATGATCGTTAACAGGTTCAGGCCTGCGATTAAAACCATAGCCGCCAGCGCAGCAAAGAAAACCAGGATCGCCGAACCACGAGAAACACGGCAGAACAGCGGGATCAAAAAACCTGCGCCGAGGGCGATGACATAGATGCCTAGCGGCTGCAGCAACACATCCGTTATGCTGGTTTCTATCATGCCAGTGTCTATCATACTTGGCGCTACCATTTTGATTCCGTGAGCTTGTCGATCATCAGCGTCTTATGTGTTTTATGTATGCGCACGGCAAATGACAGCATGACGGCGGTAACACCCAGACCGATGACGATAGCGGTCAGCACCAGTGCAGATGGCACCGGGTCGACGACCATATTCACCGCATCGTTCATGGGTACCGCATCGTTAATAATAGGAGCGGTGCCACCGGTGACATAACCGATGGATACCATGACCATGTGGATGCCGGTATCCATCAGTGAGAAACCGATGATGATGCGGATAATATTTCGCTGTGTCAGCATGCCCCATAAACCGAGCAACATCAGGGCGAAACCACTGCATAATACGATGAGAGAAATCGGGAAGTCGTTGAGTATGTTCATACTGATCCACTGTCCTCGCTGTTATCTTCCTGGCGAAAGCGATCGAGCACTGCACTGAGTTCAAAACCGACCTTGAGGCCAACAAAAGTATAGATAAGGGGAATCGCGCCGGCACTGAACAGCTCGCCATAAGTGCCCAGGGACATGAAACGGTTGTCGAGAAAACCACCGGCTAACATTACACCGAGTACACCAACCACCACATAACTAAAACCGGACAATGATTCGGTGATAGCGATCATCAGCCGGCTGAGGTGTGATTCAGGTAGCGCCAGCAACAGGAACATGGTGCCGGACGCGATGATCGCACCACCCTGAAAGCCGCCACCGGGTGACAGGTGCCCGTTCATGAAGACATAGATGCCGAACAGGATAATCATCGGTAATAACAGTTCGGTCGCCGTTTCGACGATTTCACTGGCGGCTTTGTGTGTGCTAATGATCTTTTTTGATCGTTGTTTCTGCGATTGTTGATGCTGGGTAGGTTCGTCGGGTGGTCTGCGTCGTGTACGGCGCAGCAGCAGACCCACACCGGCTGCAGAGATGAACAGCACGGTAACCTCACCGAGCGTATCGAGACCGCGGTAAGTCACCACAATGGCGGTTACCAGGTTGGGCGCGCCGATTTCTTGCGGACCTTTTTCAACATAATAATGCCCGAGTTTTGATAACGAAGAGCTTTCGGAATAGTTGGAGGCAAGATTAAAAAAGATAATCGCCAGCAGCGCCAGAATGATGAAAATAAACATTCGCTTGATCATTTATTCATCTCCCTGTCATCACTATCACCATTTTTGGCATCAGCTCTATTATTACTATCGGTCAGTTGATCTATGACGGTTGCTTTCGCCTCAAAAATACCAATAGTATGGGCGGCGCGTGCCAGTGCGTGTGATGATACCGGGTTGGTCAGCATGACAAAAAAGATCAGGATAATAAGTTTCAATGTCCACGCCGGATGTAAAAAAGCCAGGCCGATCAATAGCAGTATGGTGCCCAGAGTGGTTGCTTTGGTGCCCGTCTGTATACGGTTGTAAGTATCGGGCATCCGTAATACGCCAAGGCCGGCAGAGAACAGGAATAGACTACCGATGATCAATAGCAGGTTGCCGATAAGTTCATTGATCAGAATCAAGCTCATTCTTTGTCCTCAGTATTACCTTGTGTCTTGCGGATGGCATAGAGAAAGATCATGGTTGTCAGGCCGGAACCGATAGATGCTTCGGTCATCGCTACATCGGGCGCCGCCAGCACTACGTACACCACCGACGCAAACAGGCTGGCAAGACCGGCACTGATGACTGCGCTGACCATGCTATCGAGTAATACGGCGAGCAGTCCGCCAACCAGAATGCCGGCACACAGCACGATAGTGAGTAAAGTTAAGACAGGTATTGTCATCAGATACCTTTTTCCAGAAAACGGGCAACGGCGAGCACACCGAGGAAACTTAGCAGGCCGTAAACCAGTGCCACATCAAGATAGATGTAACGTTCAGCCTGATGTGCGAGCAGGGCGATCAGTGCGATAGTGACGATGGTCAAAAGGTCGATTGCGACTACGCGGTCTACCGTATCCGGGCCTTTTGCCAGACGTATGATGCCGAACACGATACTGAAAAAAATCAGTACAGAAGAGATGATAACGGTGATATCTGACAGGCTGACGTTATTCATGCAACATCACCCGTATATCAGTTTCAGTAGTTTTTCGAAGCGCCCGGATATCTCCTCAGTGGCTTTGACCTGATCCGTACTGCCTATATTGATACAGTGCACAAATAGAGAGCCGTCTTTTATATCTACGACCAGTGTGCCAGGTGTTAAGGTTATCGTATTCGCAAGTGCCAGCCGACCGATAGGTGATTTAAGATCAGTTTTGATTTCGACTATGCCGGGGTTGATGTCGATGCGCGGTGAGAATACTAAACGCATAACATTGATGTTTGCTTTGATCAATTCGATAAAAAAAATACCAAGGTATTTCAGGTAATAATAAAGCACGATGGGGGACCAGCGAATAACGCTGTAGACCCTGGCAAAGCTAGCAAATGCCAGTGCGATAAGCGCTGAGATGATGAGTCCAGCGATGATAGTATCGACTGCGAGGGTAGCATTGGCTATCATCCAGACGATGAACAGCGTCAACCAGAGATTGAAAAACTGTAACGGTATGTTGGTCGTATTATGCATCGATTTATGGTTGATTTCCATGGCGCTTTTTCGAATAGTCCATCAATGCTACAATTTTATTAACAGACACATATTGACCTACGTCAAAATTATTTTGAGTGTAAATGTCATGATGTGTGTTAGTTCAAAACTGGTCGCAGCAAATGCCTGAATGATGATGACTGTAGTTGAGCCAAAGCAGACCTTAAAAGCTTTTCACCACAGAGGCTCAGAGGACACAGAGTTTTAGTATTGTTAAAGGCGCCGTAGGCGCAGTTAACAACATAAAGGCTTTTCTCCGTGTTCTCTGTGCCTCTGTGGTGAAATGTTTTGACTTTCTGCTTTTGGCCGTAAGCAGTCATTTTGATAAGGCAGGTTTTGAGTAAATCTGACATTAATAAAAACAACGACTGAGATTATAGATGATGGATAAAGCAGATATAGGTCTAATCGGACTTGCAGTAATGGGGCAGAACCTGGTGTTGAATATGGCTGACCATGGTTACCGTGTCGCGGTGTTCAATCGCACCACCAGCAAGGTCGATGATTTTATCGATGGCCCGGCAAAAGGCACCACAATCATCGGTACCCACAGCATGGAGGAACTGGTCGAATCACTGTCCAAACCGCGCAAGGTCATGTTGATGGTAAAAGCCGGTGAAGTGGTTGACCGTTTTATCGATTTGCTGATACCGCTGCTGGAGCCGGGTGATGTCATCATCGATGGCGGTAATTCGCATTTTCCAGATTCCATACGGCGTACGGCTTACCTCAAACAGAAAGGCCTGCGATTTATCGGTACTGGCGTTTCCGGTGGTGAAGAAGGCGCGCGTTTTGGGCCCTCAATCATGCCCGGTGGTGACCCGGAAGCATGGCCGTTGGTCAGAGATATCTTTCAGGCGGTCTCTGCAAAAGTAGATGATGAACCCTGTTGCCAATGGGTAGGACAGGATGGTGCCGGTCATTTTGTGAAGATGGTGCATAACGGCATCGAATACGGTGACATGCAGCTGATCTGTGAGGCGTATTCTTTGATGGAGAACGTGTTGGCTATGGACTGTGACCAGATGCATGAGGTTTTTAAGGAGTGGAATACCGGGGTTCTTGATTCCTACCTGATCGATATCACCAAAGATATCCTGGCCATGAAGGATGAAGATGGTGAGCCACTGGTAGATAAAATACTCGATACTGCCGGGCAGAAGGGCACTGGTAAATGGACAGGCATCAGCGCACTCGATCTGGGTGTGCCGCTAACCTTGATCGGTGAGTCTGTGTTTGCACGTGTTCTATCTTCTTTGAAAGATGAACGAGTACGTGCTTCTGCAATACTTGGTCAGCGCCCGGTTTTGCAGATAGCCGACAAAACAGAGATGCTTGACGCGCTACGCGATGCATTATATGCATCCAAAATAATTTCCTATGCACAGGGTTTCATGCTGATGAAGGAGGCTGCAAAGGTGTATGGCTGGGACCTGAACTACGGTGAGATTGCACTGATGTGGCGCGGCGGTTGTATCATCCGCAGCACCTTCCTCGGCAACATAAAAGATGCCTATGATAAAAACCCCGAACTGCAAAATCTGGCGCTCGATTCATTCTTTACCGAAGCGCTTCAATCAGCGGAAGCAGGCTGGCGTAAAGCGGTAATACTTGCCGTCGAAAATGGTGTCCCGGCACCTGCATTTTCATCAGCCTTAGCCTATTTTGATGGTTATCGCAGTGAACGTCTGCCCGCCAATCTATTACAGGCACAGCGTGATTATTTTGGCGCACATACCTACGAGCGTCTTGACAGTAAACGCGGTGAGTTCTTTCATACCGACTGGACCGGTCACGGCGGCAAGGTTGCATCAACGACATATGAAGTGTAATTAAAAAAATGCCTGTCATGATCAGCGACTTCAAAAATATTCAGATTAGTGTTTCTATCGGCATATCTGAGATGGATGGTCAATCTTCTTATGATGAATCGATCAAACTCGCTGACCATGCATTGATCGAGGCAAAGTTCGATGGTCGAGGCTGTATCCGGGTATGGGCTCTGAATTAATATGAAATGGACGCTCATCGAGAAAAAATTAATTTACAGCGGGTTTTTTAAACTCAGCAGTATACGGTTGCAGCATGAATTGTTTGCAGGTGGGCAGAGTAATGTGCTGACGCGTGAATTACTCGATAGAGGTCAGGCCATCGCAGTTCTTCCTTATGATCCTTTAACAGATGAGTTAGTTCTGGTAGAACAGTTCAGGATTGGCGCCGGTGAGGATCAATCCGGCCCGTGGATGATGGAGATAATTGCAGGTTACCAGGAGCCCGATGAGTCTGCCGAAGATGTCGCCTGCCGAGAAGCACGTGAAGAAGCTGGTTGTAAAGTGACAGACCTGTTTCCGATGTTTAAATATTATTCCAGTCCGGGTGGTTCAGATGAACAGATTCAGCTATTTCTTGGACGTACAGACAGTACACATGTAAATGGGATCCACGGTCTGGATGAAGAAGGCGAGGATATAAAAGTACATGTGGTTAAAAGTGAATTAGCTTTTGACTGGCTAGATGGTGGCAAAATTGATTCTGCTGCGCCGATAATTGCCTTGCAATGGTTTCGTTCGAATCGTGAGCGAATTCGTAAGGAGTGGCTGTAGCTAATTAGTGTTTACTTTGGTGAGTCTGCTTACATCGCTTAGCAGAGCAATAATTTATTTAGCTCGATTTCCGAATATGACACAAAGGCGACGTTATTCGTCTTTCGTTATTCGTCGTTCGTAA
>JADFWE010000180.1 GCA_015222915.1 Pseudomonadota bacterium
CCGGAAGATCCTGCAGTCTGGAGATTTGAAGGCTTTATCTTCAGCCATACCATCGAAGTGGATTCCGGCCGTTTAGAACTCGATCGTTGTGCAGTGCTTGCAGCCGAAGTACATAGTATCGATACCGATAAACCCGTTTTAACGGCAAGCAACTGTCTATTGAAACGTCTGCAAGCGGCCTCTGGCCTGGTAAACATGCAATATTGCACCGTGTTAACGAACACCATAGCCGAACAACTAACCGCCAGCGAATGCATTTTTAACGGTTTGATTCGGCGTCATCACGATGAAGATTCCCTGCCCGGTGAAGGCTGTATTCGTTATTCGGCCCTTCACCCGGATCAGCTTGATGGTGATGCTAAGTTATTCAACAGCCATAAACTGCTGGCCACATTTCGCAGTATTGTTTTTGGTGAAGCAGGTTGTGCCGTGTTACATCCATCGACAGCCAGCGAAATAACTCATGGCGCCGAAGACGGCGGAGAAATGGGGGCATATCATCACCTGTTTTTAATTGCGCGCCATCTGGCGGTGATTAAAAAACTTGAAAACTTTCTACCGACGGGAATGAAAGCCGTCATTATTCCCGACATTTCGCTGCATGACTTACCCGGTGAAATCATCGACGAAGAAGAGACTGACTGAATATTTTAGACCAAATTTTATAGGTTGGAAAAAACATGAAAACACAGATATCACGTAATAGCAGGCAAGCTACCAAAAATTACTCATCTGTTTGCCATCAGCAGGGAAGAATGCTGACCGACTCTGATTTAACGGAACAGGCATTACTCACCCGAGATCGACTCAGTCAGGCATTACAGGATGTGATAGGCAGTGGAACGCCTCGTTTTAATGCTTTGCTCCAGCTCACTCCATCGGGAGATACAGAAGTTCCCAGCCTGCATTGGGGGCGAGTATATGCCGATGGTGTTCCTGCCGAAGTGATAGTAGCCAAAGCGGTTGAAGGAGAACCTACTGTTGATCCCGAGTTGTTTGAATACGATCACCAGCTTCGTTATCCCGAAGCACCCGCTTTACCGACAGCCAGTGCTTACCGTCTATATCTGGACGTCTGGGAACGTGCCGTCACCTGGCTGGAAGATGACAAGTTACGTGACCCGGGTTTACACGGTGCCGATACTACCACCCGCACTCAAACCATGGCGCAGGTAAAATGGTGCGACACCGATACTCAACCCTTATGCCAGCAGGTCAATCCTCAGATTGGTGACGCACAGTTGCAAATGATTCTGCGCAGTTTATCCAGCGATATCGATAAATGTGATCCCTGTTCAGAAGAACTGGATTTAAATAATCCGGTAGGCAATTACCTGTTCAGGGTAGAACTGCATGATGTTCACTATAACGACCCGCTGCCTCCTGCAAAAAGAGATAAAGACAATCCCGTACTAGCCGACCAGGTCACTCTGAAATGGTCATCAGAAAATGGAGCCGAAGCCTATAAAACAACCGATATACCTCCCGATTTTATCAGCTCTCAATATGTGTATGAATTTTTTAACGACACAAATGAGAAACATCTCGGCAATCACCTGGCCAGAGATGATAGCAATAATGAAAGAATCATCGATGGGCAAAGAGATGATCTGTTAGCAACTTACCCGACTTCACCACCAGCCGAAAAAAATTATGTGCGACGCTGGGATGGTTACTGCAAGTTGATTAAAGCGGGTAACAACTGGCAACTGGATAGTGGATTTGAAGGCAGTTTAGAATTAAAACTGGGCACTGATAATCCGGGTACGGTCATCCAGGGTGGAGACTCTGTCACCATTGAGTTACGTGTCATCACCTTACTCATAGACTTATCAGACAATGCCCTGCTCTGTGGTGATTACTGGACAGCCCCTGTGCGTGAAACGATTCATCAACAGGGCGATATTCTACTTCAGGGCGAAGAAGTCAATACAGGTGCCTTGCCTGAAGGTGAGTTACACCATTACATGTTACTGGTCGATGTGGCAGCCGATGGAAGCACCATGAC
>JADFWE010000181.1 GCA_015222915.1 Pseudomonadota bacterium
CAGACGATTCCTGATGCAGGCGGAAGTACGTTGGATCTTTATCTTCTGTTGTTACTGCCGGTTCTGCTGTCTGTTTTTCGCCGTAGCCGAACTTAGAATAGTTGAAACAGCGATAATACCAGCCGTTTGATAAACATCAGGCCGATCAGTGCCACCAGCGTCGACAGGTCGATACCGCTGATCGGCGGCACATATTTTCTTATCGGACGTAACACAGGCAGTGTCAGGGTATGCAGGATGCTGGTCACCGGGTGACGAGGATCCGGATTCACCCAGCTCAGGATCGCCTGGATGAACAATGCGACGATGAAGATATCAAAACTTAGCGAGACCAGGTCGTGCAGGCCCTTTATCAGCAGCTGCATAATATCCAGCTGATAACCGGCGATGCTTAAGATCAGTACCAGTTTGACCAGCATCAGTGCGACCACCAGTACCAGTGTGGCGGCATCGATCTTTCCTACGCTGGGGATCAAACGTCTGGCAGGGCTGACCAGCGGCTTCGTCAGTTTGACCACAAACTGTGAGATGGGGTTATAAAAATCTGCTCCTGCCTGTTGCAGGATAAACCTCAGCAGCATGATTGCGATGTAGATGCTGAAGATGGTGTCGATCAAAAAGATAAACGGATTTTCATGACTCATTTAATAATACCTGTGTGATTTCCGGATTTTATATGTTTCTGTGCGGTAATGCGTTCTCAACATTGTCATCCTGACGGAAGCGTAGCGGAAAGACCTTCTTTCGTCAGGATGACATAAATAACTGTCCGGAATAAATGTCATTTATCGTGTTTTCTCGCAAAGGCGCAAAGATCGCCATGAAAAACAATGGTCTCTCTCTGCGTCCTTTGCGCCTCGACAACTGCTCCTGCGTTGTTCTACTTACGGGCGTCCTGCCCTAATCTGCGAGATAAATTTTTTATCGTAATTTCAAATTAAGCCCGTGCTATTCGGCGGTAACTCTCTATTTAAACAGGTGCTTAAATATACACCCGTTGCCATCGTGTAATCTGGGGCTTAATTACTCAGAACCAAGTTCTACTGCCAGCGATTTTGAACGCTCGCTGGCAGCGTTCAGTGCATCGCTTACTATCTGTTGAAAACCCGAGGCCTGAAAGCTCAGGATAGCCTGTTCGGTGGTGCCGCCTTTGGATGTTACCTTTTTCCTTAGCTCGTAGGGAGAGTCATTGCTCTCGATCGCCATACGGGCGGCCCCCAGCGCGGTCTGTAAAACCAGCTTTTGAGCGGTGTCGGAAGACAGACCGAGTTCTTCACCGGCTTTCTGCATGGCTTCCATCATCAGAAAATAATAGGCCGGCCCACTGCCGGAAACAGCGGTAACGGCATCCAGCTGCTGCTCGGTATCAACCCAGATGGCGATGCCGACTGCCTGCATGATCTGTTCGGCCTGTCCTCGCTGCTCCTCGTTGACGGCTCCGTTGGCAAACAGACCGGTTGCGCCGCACTGCAATAATGCCGGGGTATTCGGCATGCAGCGAACGATGGCGGCCTGTCCTGAGGTTTGCTGATCGCTATTTCTGTCGTGATTCAACCAGCGATTGATGTCCGTACTGCTAACACCCGCCGCGATGGAGATAAACAGTGTTTTATCTCCAGCCTCTGCATCGAGCTGATGACAGACCGTTTTAAGCAACTGCGGTTTAACCGCAAGTACCACGGTGTCGCACTGCAGGGTGGCGCTGTTATCTGCGCTGGTGTTAATCGAAAATTGTTCGCTTATGTTCTTGCGGCGGTTTTCATCCGGTTCGGCAACGGTGATATCGGCAGGATCAATACCGGCATTGATCAATCCGCCGATCAGGCTTGTCGCCATATTACCGCCACCAATAAATCCAATCGTAGGCATCTGTCTTTCACTTTTTTGATAATTGAGAACAGGTAAATTTTACCATACTCAAGTTCATCGATATTTACGGTGTTCTGGTCCGTGTTCTGGGGCTGCTGACGAAAATAAAAAAATATCAGGAAAATAGTGTCTGATTGCGGAAAGTAGGGCGATTCTTGGCTATAAATAGGAGAGTCATAATAAGAATTTTAAAGTTTACTTACCAATTACATAGCCTATTAAGCTTCTCATAAGAAGCTCAGGCCTATTAAACATCTCAGGGGATTTTGATGGATATCGCTCAGTTACTTGCATTCAGCGTTAAAAATGGCGCCTCAGATTTACATCTATCGGCCGGTCTGCCGCCGATGATCCGTGTCGACGGTGATGTGCGCCGTATCAATGTTGATCCTATGGATCATGAATCGGTGCATGGCATGGTGTATGACATCATGAACGATAAACAGCGTAAGACCTTCGAAGAGTATCTGGAGACGGACTTCTCTTTCGAGATTCCCGGGCTGGCACGTTTCCGTGTTAACGCATTCAATCATAACCGTGGAGCCGGTGCTGTTTTCCGTACCATTCCATCAAAGATCTTATCGCTGGAAGAGCTGGGTGCACCGAAGATCTTCGAAGAGATATCCGATACACCGCGTGGCATCGTACTGGTAACCGGGCCGACCGGTTCCGGTAAATCAACGACGCTGGCCGGTATGGTCAACTACGTTAACGAAAACCACTACGGTCATATCCTGACCATCGAAGACCCTATCGAATTTGTACATGAGAGTAAGAAGTCGCTGATCAATCAGCGTGAGGTGCATCGCGATACCCTGGGCTTCAGTGAAGCATTACGCTCAGCCCTGCGTGAAGACCCCGATGTGATCCTGGTGGGTGAGATGCGTGACCTGGAAACCATTCGCCTGGCGTTGTCTGCTGCAGAAACCGGACATCTGGTATTCGGCACACTGCATACCAGTTCAGCGGCAAAAACCGTTGACCGTATCGTCGATGTGTTTCCGGCGGCTGAAAAAGAGATGGTCAGGGCGATGCTCTCAGAGTCATTGCGTTCGGTTATCTCGCAGACCTTACTGAAAAAAATCGGCGGTGGCCGCATCGCAGCGCACGAGATCATGATCGGTACGTCGGCGATTAAAAACCTGATCCGTGAAAACAAGATCGCGCAGATGTTCTCTGCTATTCAGACCGGTCAATCTATCGGTATGCAGACGCTCGATCAGAACCTGCAGGAATTGCTTGCCCGGGGTCTTATCAGCAAAGAGGAAGCACGTAAGAAAGCGGCGAATAAAGATGCTTTCTAAACCTGGCTGGTTCCGTCGTTTTCTTTTTATCAGGTACGAATATTTCAGGCACGATATATTTATAGTAATAATCTAAACAGATGAGGTGATCTAAGTGGATCGCGATAAAGCAATAAAATACATGCACGATTTGCTGCGTATGATGGTACAGAAAGATGGCTCGGATCTGTTTATCACCGCAGGTGCCGTGCCATCGATGAAGCTCGATGGCGAGATGACGCCCCTGTCTAATCAGGCGTTAAGTCCGCAGCATACGCAGGTGCTGGTCAGCGCTATCATGAATGATAAGCAGCGTGCAGAATTTGAACAGACGCAGGAATGTAACTTCGCCATCAGCCTGCCCGGTGTCTCACGTTTTCGTGTGAACGCATTCACCCAGCGTGGTTCTGTCGGCGTCGTGCTTCGTGTCATCCGCTCTGAGATACCCGAGTTTAAAGACCTTAACCTGCCACCGATCCTGCAGGATATCACCATGACCAAACGTGGACTGGTGATATTTGTCGGGGCTACCGGTTCGGGTAAATCGACCTCACTGGCGGCCATGGTAGGGCATCGTAATCAGCATAGCCGTGGCCACATCATCACTATCGAAGACCCGATCGAGTTCGTGCATAACCACCGTAACTGTATCGTTACCCAGCGTGAAGTCGGGGTAGATACCGAAGATTATGAGATCGCCCTGAAAAATACTCTGCGACAGGCCCCGGATGTTATCCTCATCGGTGAGATCCGTGACCGTGAGACCATGGAACATGCGATCGCCTTCGCTGAGACAGGTCATCTATGTCTATCTACATTGCATGCCAACAGTACCAACCAGGCGTTGGACCGTATCATCAACTTCTTCCCGGAAGACCGTCGTCAGCAGTTGTTGATGGATCTGTCACTAAACTTGAAGAGCCTGATATCACAGCGTCTTATCCCGACTGTTTCCGGTAACGGGCGTGTTGCTGCGATCGAGATCATGATCAATTCACCGTTGATGTCAGACCTTATCTTTAAGGGCAGCGTGCACGATATCAAAGAGCTGATCGCAAAATCAAACGAGTTGGGGATGCAGACTTTCGATCAGGCCCTGTTTGATCTGTATGAAGCCGGCAAGATCAAGTATGAGGATGCACTGCGTAATGCTGACTCGGTGAACGATCTTCGCCTGAGGATAAAACTGGAAGGCAAGAGTTCGAAAAAGACAGATCTGATGGATGGGCTCGATGATATATCCATGGAAGATCACGATGATAAATCGCGTGTCAGGTAGCCTGCGAAATGATATTTCGGATAACTTATATCAGCAGGATGTCCAGGGGATGCCTGGATGAACAGATGCATTTGCTACCAGGACTATAACAGGGACTAGAACGATGAATTTACAGCCATATTTGAAACTGATGTCTGAACAGCAGGCATCCGATATGTATTTTACCACGGGCGCACCGGTCAGCATGCGCATCGATGGCAGCATGCGTCCGGTCGGCAAGAGCATGCTCAGTCCTGGTATGACTAAAAAGCTGGCATATGACCTGCTGACGCCGGCGCAGATCAGTGATTTCGAAAAAAACCTGGAACTGAACCTGGGGGTGTCATACACCGACCTCGGCCGTTTCCGCATCAATGTATACATGCAGCGCGGCGAGGTGTCGATGGTCATCCGTTATATCAAAGCGGATATCCCGGCGCTGGATGAGCTCGGCCTGCCCGATATCTACAAGACCATGATCATGCGTAAAAAAGGTCTGGTACTGGTGGTTGGGGCTACGGGTATGGGGAAATCGACGTCACTGGCATCGATGCTGGATTACCGTAACATGACAGAGAGCGGCCACATCCTCACTATCGAAGATCCTATCGAGTTCATGTTCCGCCATAAAAAATGTATCGTCGGTCAGCGTGAGGTCGGACTGGATACGCTGTCATTTGATAATGCGCTGCGTGAAGCTATGCGTGAAGCACCGGACGTTATCATGATCGGTGAAGCGCGTGATAGAGATGCCATGGAGTCTGCCCTGCGATATGCCGATACCGGTCATCTCTGTCTGACCACTTTACATGCGACCAATGCAAGCCAGACGCTTGATCGGCTGCTTAATTTCTTCCCCAGTGATGCCCATAATCAGGTGTTGATGGATCTGTCCTTAAACCTGAACTGTATCCTGGCACAACGGTTGGTGAAAACTGAAGATGGCACCCGGATAGCGGCCATCGAAGTGATGGTGAATACGCCGTACATCAGCAAGCTGATCCGCGATGGTAACTTTCATGAGATAAAAGAGATCATGTCGAAAGGCCATGAATCAGGGATGAAGACGTTTGATCAATCGCTGTTCGAACTGTTTAAGGAGAGGAAAATTGATCTTGAATCTGCGCTGGTAAATGCTGATTCCAGGAGTGACCTGGAGTGGAAGATCAATTTTGGCGGCGGGGCAAAAGATCTGCAGGCCAAGTCTGATAAACATGAAACCCTGCAGTTTCCCAGCACTTCAACCGACTGATATAAGGGCACAAGCAATTACAGAGGTGCCCTTAAGTGCGTTCAGGACGTAGCGCGGGCAATCGTCATTACCCGCGCGCCTCCGTGTGTCGGATGGTGCGCAAAATTAATCACTGAACAGTAGATCGCCACCGACGATGGTGTGTTTGACTCTACCCTGAAGGTTCCAGCCGAGGAACGGTGTGTTCTTACCGTGGCTGTATAGCCTGTCCTCTGTTAACTGCCAGTCCTCTTCTCCATCAAAAATACAGATATCGGCGATAGAATCCGGCGACAGGGTACCGGCGCTGATGCCGAGTATGTCTGCAGGCGCCTGCGTGATCCTGTTTATTAATTCGCCCATGCTTAATGATGTCTGCTGTGTCAGTCGCAGGCAAAGCGGTAGAAAAGTTTCCAGTGCAGAGATGCCGGGTTCGGTGCTGGCGAAGGGTGCCTGTTTGGCATCGATATTATGCGGTTGATGATCGGAGCAGATAGCATCGATGGTGCCATTACCAAGAGCGAGCCGCAGAGCTTCCTGATCTCGCTGAGTACGCAGTGGCGGTATCACATGGCAGGCACTGTTAAAACTGCTGATATCGTGCTCGGTCAGGTGTAACTGGTGGGCGCTGACATCGGCGGTTACCGGCAGATGTTCATTTTTCGCACGGGCTATCATCTCCACGCCTTTGGCACTGGACAGGCGGCCGAAGTGTGCACTGACACCCGTCTCGGCGACCAGCTCCAGAGCGCGGGCGATGGCCACGGTCTCAGCCGATACCGGTATGCTCTTTAAGCCAAGACGGGTAGCGATCTTACCGTCATGAGCACAGCCGCCCAGGCTTAACCAGTGCTCGTCCGGCTCGATAAAGACCCGCAGATCGAAGGTGGCGGCATAGGCAAAAGCCCGTTTTAATATCTGTGCATTTTCGACCGGCTGACGGCAGTTGCTCAGTCCGACGCAGCCTGCCTGTTGCAGGGCAAACATCTCACTCAGATGTTTGCCGTGCAGGCCGGCGGTCAGTGCGCCGAGTGTGACCACGTGACTGTGAGCAGAGTTAGCCGCTTTCTGATGGATCAGCTCGACCACTGCAGGTTCGTCGATCACCGGGTCGGTGTCCGGCGGGCAGCACAGAGTGGTGATGCCGGCGTTGGTGGCTGCGATGGTCTCACTGTGAATGGTTGCCTTGTTTTCCAGGCCGGGTTCGCGCAGGCGTGCGCAGCAGTCGACCAGGCCCGGGACAACAGTCAGATCGGTGGCATCGATGGTCTGCGCGTTTCCTTTTGCTTCGGGACCTGGGGTGCTCAGGCTATTGGCTTCAGCAATCTGAACAATCTTTCCATCTCTTATAAGGATGTCAGCTATCCTGTCTACAGCGTTTGCCGGATCGACCAGGTGGCCGTTTTTGATGATGATGTCACTCATTCAGTAGCCTCCTTGTTCCCCGGATTTTTATTGCCCGTGTTTGTATGGCCAAGAGTCATAGTCATCACCGCCATACGTACGGCGATGCCATAGGAGACCTGATCAAGGATGACAGAGCGGGGACCATCGGCGACATTAGAGTCGATCTCGACACCACGGTTGATGGGGCCGGGATGCATCACGATGGCATCATCTTTCGCTAACAGCAATCGCTGCTCGGTGAGACCGTAGAGCTGGAAATATTCCTGTTCGCTAGGCAGCCGCGCACCCTGCATACGCTCTTTCTGCAGGCGTAACATGATGATGACATCTGCGTCCTCTATGCCGGCATCCATATCATGAAAGACATTAACGCCCATGCCCTCGACATCGGTCGGCAGTAAGGTCTTTGGTGCGATAACCCGGATCTCGCCGGTGTTTAATGTACTGAGGGCATGGATCTGCGAACGTGCGACCCGTGAGTGCAGCACATCGCCGACGATGGCGACCCGCAGTTTTCCGAAGTCGGCACCCTTGTTGCGGCGGATGGTAAACATGTCGAGCATCGCCTGTGTCGGGTGTGCATGACTGCCGTCACCGGCGTTGATCACGCTGATGTTCGGTGCCACGTTATTGGCGATAAAATGTGCTGCGCCGGAATCGCTATGGCGTACCACGAACATGTCGCAGTGCATGGCCTGGATATTTTTCAGCGTATCGAGCAGGGTTTCACCTTTTGAGGTGGCGGAAGTGCTGATATTGATATTGAGTACGTCGGCGGAAAGCCGTTTCGCCGCCAGCTCGAAAGTAGTGCGGGTACGGGTGCTGGCTTCGAAGAACAGGTTGACGATGGTCTTGCCGCGTAACAGCGGTACTTTTTTGACGCTCTGTTCGTTGATATTGGCAAAGCTTTCGGCAGTGTCCAGGATACGTGTGAGCATCTCCGAGCCGAGACCTTCGGTGGTCAGAAAGTGTTTTAACTGGCCGTTCTTATCCAGTTGAATGTTCCAGGCATCGTGTCCGATTAAAGCGTCTGTAGGTTTTGTTGCTTTGTTTACCATATCAGACTCATCCCTTTGTTGTGCCCTGGGTTGTATTCTTCTTCAGCTCGAATGCCAGCGGTTCGGGGCCGGTGAGTTTTATATGCTCACCTTCCTGCAGGACGGCGTGCTGTCCCACGATGTCGGCCTGCAGCGGCAGTTCGCGGCCACTGCGTTCGATCAGGCAGACGAGGGTGATGCTGGCGGGACGGCCGTAGTCAAACAGTTCATTCATCGCGGCTCTGATGGTGCGCCCGGTATGTAAAACATCATCGACCAGGATGATGTGGCGGTCTTCGACATCGGGCGGCAGGGTCGATGGTTTTACTTTCGGGTTCATGCCGATACGGGAAAAATCGTCACGATAGAAGCTGATATCGAGGGTGGCCAGCGGTTCTGAAAAGATGCTGCCTGCTGAATTGAGCAGCTGATGGAGTCGGGTAGCGACCCAGACGCCGCCGGTATGGATACCGACCATTAACGGATTTTCGATTGCTCTGTGTTCGAGCAATGCTTTTGTCTTATCTGCCAGTTGTACCAGAAGTTCATCCGGGGTGGCGAGTTCTTGCATAGGTTTCCGCTATCGTTGTTTCGTGTTTGCTGTGTATATCCTTCAGGGCTGTTGGTCCAACCAGCGTTGAACGATGACAGCGGCGGCCATTTTATCAATCTCGTGCTTGTTCTGCTGATTTATTTTTGTGTGCTGTCTGAGGATCTCTTCAGCGTGCTGGGAGCTCAGCGCTTCGTTCATTTCGTATACCGGTAAATTGAAGCGTTTTTCCAGTTCATAACAGAACTGTCTTGCTGCTGCTGTCATCCTGTTCTCGCTGCCATCAGTAAAATAGGGCATGCCGACGATCAGTGCCTGCGGTTTCCATTCTCGTATCTCATCACCGATGGCTGACCAGTCCGGATTGCCATCAACCTGATTGATGGTTTTACATGGCGTCGCTGATCGTGTGATGGTCTGGCCGGTAGCGAGGCCTATACGCTTTTTGCCGTAGTCGAATCCTAGAACGCTGGTGATTTTCATGGTGTTGAGGCTGGCAGAGCAGAAAACCTTTTCATCTGTGGAAAAAGCTATTCTTCATGATGATAGCCTGGTATTTAAGCATGACCTGCATCGTTGCTGAGTAATGACAGGTCGATGCCGATCAGCTGTGCGGCGGCTTTCCAGCGTTCTGCTGGCGGGGTATCAAAAATAATCTGTTCATCAGCGGGACAGTTGAGCCAGGTATTGTTCGCCATCTCGTCTTCCAACTGGCCCGCCGACCAGCCGGCGTAACCCAGGGCGACGATATTGTCTTCTGGCCCGGTGCCATTTGCCAGCGCCTCAAGGATATCTTTAGAGGTGGTCAGCGCGATGTTATTGCTGACCTGCAGGCTTGACTGCCAGTTTCCTACCGGCCGGTGCAGGATAAAACCGCGCCCCTGATCGACTGGGCCGCCGACAAAGACAGGCTGATCTTCATGGTAATTCTCACCGGTCTCGATCCCCATCTGCTGGATGATCTCTTTTAAGGTGACGGTGGTTTCCTGGTTGATGATAACGCCGAAGCAGCCGCTGTCATCATGTTCACAGATATAGGTGACAGCCTGGTTGAAAAAGCCGTCATCCAGTGACGGCATGGCGATAAGAAAATGCCCGGTGAAGTTGTTTGCTGCCGGGGGAGTCTCGGTTTTTTCAGCCGTTGTCATCGATCAGCGTGTGCGCAGGCTGCTGTCGTTCAAAAATTCCCAGCTGCGGGTGATGTGGATGACGTCGGCTTCATGCCGAAGCTTTTTGGGGAAAGCCGGAAACGGCGCGGCAAGTCTGACGATCCGTTTGGCCGCATCGTCGAGTAACTGGTGGCCGGATGACTGTCGCAGGTCGGTCTTGACCAGCTCACCGTCAGCACTGATCACGACATCGAGGATCAGGGTGCCGCTGAGTTTCTGTCTCCTGGCCTGGTCCGGGTAATTCAGGTTGCCTACGCGCTCAACACGATTGATCCACTCACGCATATATTGCGCCGGGGCGAATTCTTTGGTGCTGGAGTTCAGGTATTTTGTTCTGTCCAACGAGGCCTGCAGTTCGATGGTGTTGCTGATCTCAGGCGCTAATCGGGCACTTTGAGTCTGCTCATTAGTATTGTTTTCATTCACCGTGCTGTCATCATCCGCCTTAACGGGGTTCTTTTCTGTATCGATGGCATACTCGGCATCTTTCTGCGTGAGCAGGGCAAGTTGTTCATTCTGCTTCTGTTTTTTTACCTGCTGAACGCTGACCTGCTCGGCAATGCCGGGGTTGTCTGATAGTGCCGGTGCACTGAACAGCTCTCTCGGCCGGGCTTTCTTCTCGGCTGCGCCGCCCCCCTGCTGCGATACCTGCGCCAGGTAATCAGCTTCTTCAGATTCGCTCGGTGCTTTGGTCTGTACCAGTATGATATCCAGTGCCGGAGCAGTTTTGCTGTCGGCGGGCGGTGACACGCTGAAAGTGACGCCGAGGATGACCATGCCATGAAATATCGTGGCAAGGAAAAAAGTCATGCCGAAACGGTCATTGTCGGTGATATTGGGCTGGACGGCCTTTCTTCTGCTCATGATGGTACTGGGTTATCGTTTAAAGCTAATGAGTGTTTATTGTTATTATTCTACGATTATGGCTGAAGTTGGTACTTTATCAAGGAATTTGATGCGTTTCTGCATGGCGGATGTCATGTGGATATTACCGCTGCCGTCGATCAGCATGACATATTCTATACCCATCTTCTCAGCGACTTGCCGCCAGTGTTTTCTGCCGGCGACAGACAATGCGGTAGCAGCGGCATCAGCACGGCCGGCGTCGCTGTGAATCACCGTCACCGACTGTGCATCCTGTGTCGGGTAACCTGTGTTCGGGTCAAGGATATGGTGATAACGTCTGCCCTGATAAGTATAAAACCGCTCGTAATCGCCGGAGGTGAAAGCGCTCTCATTGGTTCTTAATTCGACACTGGCGAGCAGTGATTGTTTACGCGGATGCCTGATACCGATATTCCAGGCGCGTTCGCCGTGCTGGCCGATAACGCTGAGATCGCCGCCGGCATTGATGACCGCATTCTTTATACCCATGCTTTTTAATCTGTTGATCGCCAGCTCGATGCCGTAACCTTTGGCAAATGCGCCAAAGTTGAGCTGAACGGCCGGGTTTGTGCTGTTCAGCCGATTCTGCTTATCGATGTGCAGATCTGACATTACGGGATCCTGTTTCACCAGCTGCTGTATCTTTTTGTCACCGGGTGGCCGGATATTTTTTTCCTGGTATTTATGAAACTGCCAGAGGTTGATCAGGTTGCCGATGGTCGGGTTGTAATAATTATTGCTCTGTTCGCTCAGTTCAAACGATGCTTTTAATATCGGCAGCAGGTGTGCGGGTACGTTTACCGGTTTATCGTTCGCTATCTGCCGGTTGATCTCTGCCAGGTCGCCATTGGTCCAGGCTGACCAGTCCTGATGGAAACGCTCGAAATCTTTCTGCAGTTCTTCGAAGGCCGTGTCTGCCTGCTTCTGACTAACACCATACATACTGATATCGATCAGCGTGCCCAAAGCAAAGATGCTGTAGTCGTACTGTTTATCCTGTTCGCTCGCAGACGGGCTGCATGCTGATACTGATAGAAGCAGTATGCCCGGCAATAAGATTAACTGCATCAAGCGGGTCAAAGGGTGCCGATCAATGTACATCTGAAGTGTTTTCAGGCCTTGAGATGTTGCTCTATACACCGGATAAGGTCACCAGCGATGTCCAGCGAATAGATGCTGTCGAGTTCGCGGATGCATGTGGGGCTGGTGATATTGATCTCGGTCAGATAGTCGCCGATGATGTCGATGCCGGCAAACAGGATACCCAGCTGTTTTAATACCGGACCGACCTGCTGGCATATCCAGTGATCGCGTTCTGAGAGTTCGATACCGACACCGCTACCGCCGGCGGCGAGATTACCACGGGTTTCACCTGAGGCAGGGATGCGCGCCAGTGCATAGGGAACCGCCTCACCGTCGATAAGCAGTACCCGTTTATCGCCAGCAGTGATCTCGGGAATAAACTGTTGCGCCATAACGGTACGGCTTTCGTTTTCCGAAACGGTTTCGAGGATGACCGACAGGTTCGGGTCCTGCGGGTTAACGCGGTAGATAGAGGTGCCACCCATGCCGTCCAGCGGTTTAAGGATCACATCCTGCTGTTCAGCAGCATAACGTTGATCGACGAAATCACGCAGGCGTCTCTTGTCACGGCTGACCATAAAAGGTGTGCAGCATTGGGGAAACTGTGTGATGAACATCTTCTCATTATTATCACGCAGGCTGGCGGGACGGTTCACTACCAGCGAACCGGCTTTTTCTGCCAGGCCCAGGATATAGGTGCTGGTGATATATTCGATATCAAAAGGCGGGTCCTTGCGCATCAGGATCGCATCCAGCGAACTCAGATCGATATCCTGCTCAGAGATAAAATCGAACCAGTGATCGGCATCGTCCATTAGCCGTGTGGTTCGGGTAAATGCCCGGGGCTTTTCGTTCTGTGTGTACAGATCCTGCTGATAGATAGTGTGTATCTCCCAACCGGCTTTCTGCGCGGCCAGCATCATTGCAAAGCTGCTGTCTTTTATTATATTTATCGACGTCAGTGGATCCATGACGATGCCAAGTTTATAGTTCATTGCGTTTTCTTCGGGTCGGTATTATTTAATACTCGGCAGCTTGCAGAGTTTGCTCTTTTATAAGTCTCAATCGTAAGTCTACCAGTATTTACGAGGTGATTTTTAACTGTGATGGTGTGTTGAAAAATCGACAAAAATCATGTGTAAGCAAAATCTTAGCCAATTATCTTCAAGTTTTTATGAATTGTTGGCAATACCCGGAATGTGGTCTACATTCAGTTTAGATTGTCTTTATTTTTTTGGGGCCGGATAAGTTTTTTGATCGATTCCGGTAAATTATGACAGGTTTGAAGGTATAACAATGGCTGAAGAGATTTTGTGATGAGTGGTCTGAAAGTAATGGTCATTGATGACAGTAAAACAATACGGCGGACAGCAGAGAACCTGCTTAAAAAAGAAGGTTGTGATGTGGTGACGGCAGTCGACGGTTTTGAAGCGTTGTCAAAAATTGCCGAGAACAAGCCGGATATCATCTTCGTCGATATCATGATGCCGAGGCTTGATGGTTACCAGACCTGCGCATTGATAAAAAATAATAAAGTATTCAAAGATACGCCGGTAATCATGTTGTCGAGTAAGGACAGTATCTTTGACCGGGCACGAGGCCGCATCGTCGGTTCTACGCAGTACCTGACCAAACCGTTTACCAAGGAAGATCTGATCGGTGCGATTAACGAATACGCCTCATCGGACTGATTTGATAAGTGCGGGTATCAGGATGAGATGCTGACTCTAATATAGAGCTAAATGTATAAAAAACTCAGTCGATAATAATTATATTTTAAGTGGTGTACGAGTATGGCAAAAGTATTAATAGTTGATGATTCTCCTACCGAGGTGCATGTGTTACAGACCATGCTGAGTAAGAATGGTCATGATGTTGTAGTAGCGACTTCAGGAGAGGAAGGTGTCGAGATGGCAAAGACCGAGATGCCAGATCTGGTGTTGATGGATGTGGTCATGCCGGGTATGAACGGTTTTCAGGCGACCAGGCAACTGTCGAAGAATACCGAAACGTCGGCGATCCCGGTCATCATGGTGACCACGAAAGATCAGGAGACCGACAAGGTCTGGGCGATGCGGCAGGGTGCAAAAGATTACATCGTAAAACCGGTACAGGAAAAAGCATTGATCGAACATGTGAACATGGTGTTGTCAGCGTAATAAAGCTACTGATAAATAATAAGAATAAAAATAGATGAATACCACTGAACCATTTGATTTTTTACTCGACCTTGAGCAGCGTACGCTCAAAGCTTCTTCCAGCCTGCCGGAAATCGACAGTGTTGAGCAAGACTGGGTAGGTGTCGGTTTCAGGATCGGCGATACAAAGTTGATCGCTTCGATGTCCGACGTAAAAGAGATTCTTGATCTGCCTGATATTACCCAGGTGCCTGGAGTGAGGTCGTGGGTGGTTGGCGTGGCGAACGTGCGTGGCAGCCTGTTGCCCATCATCGATATGAAAGGCTTCGTATTGGGTGAAGAAATAAGGCAGAGGCAGAAAGGCAGGGTGATCGTCATCGATTACAAAGGTTTCAATACCGGTCTTGTTGTCGAAGAAGTTTATGGTATGCGGCATTTCAGGGATGGTGATATCACTTCCGAGCTGCCGAAAATGAACGAAGAGCTAAGCCCTTATATTGACCATGCTTTCAAGAATGCTGATGAATGCTGGCCGGTATTCAGTTTTAACGAGATGACGCAGGATGAGCGCTTCGCTCATGCCTCCTTATGAAACACATAATTAAAAAAATATTTTCAGAATTAATAGATCACGTCAGCAAGAGAACTGACAGATTGAGCTGATTGGAGAGAATGCCTTATGAGCGCCGAACAAAAAACCATTGCAACAAATAAACCGCTGATCCTGGTCGGTGTGTTGTTATCGATCTTTATCATACTTATGTTAGGTAGTCTGGTTTACGTAGGTGACAAGCGAGCGAGCTTACAGCGCCACGTGGAACTGTCGGCTGATCAGCTCCTGTTGTCTCAGCAGATGGCGACATTCTCGCTGCGTGCTTCATCGGGTGATGAAGATGCGTTCGACCGATTACATGAATCACAGGTGAAATTTGACAACATCCTGAAGTCTTTTCGTTCAGGTGATATCGTCACTGATGCGCTGGCTCCTGGCTTGATCCCGGCGCTCGATATAGTAGAAGCTGACTGGAGTAACTACCGTAATAATGTCGAGATTATTCTCAATGGTCGTCAGGCGATTTCTGAAGTCAGAGAGTTATATCAGGTTATCGAAAGTTTTATCCCGCAGATGTTGACCTATTCAGATGAAGTGGTCGGCGTGCTGATCAAAAAAGATGCATCTCCTCGGCAGGTTTACCTGGCATCTCGTCAGATGATGTTATCGCAACGTATTAAGAATAACCTGAACCAGGTACTTGCCGGTGGTGATGAGGCAGCGGCCGCGGCAGACAGGTTTGGTCGTGATGCTGCATTGTTCGGCCGCGTACTGGAAGGTCTGTTAAAAGGATCGAAAGGCTTGCGGATAGAGAAGGTGACCGATAAGGAAGCGAGCAGCAAGTTGCGTGAAGTAGCGATGCTGATTAGTGCGGTAAGTGACAACATCGCAGGCATCCTCGAACTTTCTCCTGAACTGTTCGAAGTAAAAGATGCGGCCAGTCTGGTGAGTGGCGATTCAGCAAAACTGCTGGAGACACTCGAGACTTTCCAGGCGACTATCATCAACCAGGGTAAACAGCTTGATATGATTCAGCTGGTCGGTGTCGGTTTCGGTGGTGTCGCCGTGGTGCTGATCATCATCAGTGGTATCCTGCTGCTGAGAGATTCAAGAAAACGTGAGGAGATCGCGCTAGAGAATAACCGTCGTAACCAGCGTGCGATTCTGCGCTTACTCGATGAGATGGCTAACCTCGCGGACGGTGACCTGACAGTACATGCGACGGTGACCGAAGAGATAACCGGGGCGATCGCAGACTCGGTGAACTTCACCATCGACGCGCTGCGTACCCTGGTCGAGACCATCAATAGCACGGCTTCACAGGTATCGCGTTCTACAGAGAAAACACAGCAGACAGCTATCGAACTGGCCGATGCATCGAACAAGCAGGCGCGTGAGATTGCCTCTGCCAGTGCTGCGGTAACGGATATGGCTGAGTCGATCCTGCAGGTTTCACATGAGGCGGATAACTCTGCGAAGGTAGCGCATCAGTCTCTGGAGATCGCGCAGAAAGGTGCGAAGGTGGTACATAACACCATCGGTTCCATGGAGAAAATTCGTGAGAACATTCAGGAAACCTCAAAACGTATTAAACGTCTGGGTGAGTCTTCACAGGAGATTGGCGACATCGTGGGGCTGATTACTGAGATTGCCGACCAGACCAACATCCTGGCGTTGAATGCTGCGATTCAGGCGTCGACCGCTGGTGATGCAGGTCGTGGTTTCGCGGTGGTAGCGGATGAGGTGCAACGACTGGCGGAACGAGCCGGTAATGCGACCAAACAGATCGAGGGTCTGGTTAATACCATTCAGGCCGATACCAACGAAGCGGTCAAATCCATGGAGATGAGTACCGCGGGTGTGGTAAGCGGTGCTTCGATGGCCGAGGATGCGGGTGTAGCACTGAAAGAGATTGAGGATGTATCAACAGAGCTGTCTACATTGATTATCGGTATCTCCGATTCCACCAAGCAACAGTCACAAGTAGCTTTATCAGTATCTGAATCGATGAACGTGATTCAGGAGATTACCCTGCAGACATCAGAAGGTACGGAAGAAACATCTACTTCATTGGCATCGTTGAACGAGCTTTCTGCAGAACTGGGTCGTTCTGTATCCGGCTTCAAGCTGCCTTCATCGAATGATGATGACAATGTCAAAACGGTAATCCTGGAGAGCCAGGTGTAAACCTGGATTTATGAACGATCAGAATAACGGCATATAACGATAGCAATGGTCAGGTAACCGGATAATGAATCCAGATAATACAGTTGAATATAACTCGTTAAGTTGGGTAAAAGCCCAGCTGGACGATGTTTTATCTGATGCACAGTCAAGCCTCAATGATTACATCGAAGATCGTGAAGATGAGAATCTGAAACAGTGTATCGAGCACCTGCAGCTGATCTACGGCACGCTGCAGATGGTAGAAGTCTACGGCGCAGCCATGCTGACCGAAGAGATGCAGAAAACCTCGGTCGCATTGCTGGAAGGTAATGTAGAACGGGTAGAAGATGCGTTTGACGTACTGATGCGTGCCATGCTGCAGCTCCCTGATTATCTTGAAAAGATCCAGGCGGGTCATAAAGACGCACCGATCACACTGATGCCGCTGATCAATGATCTGCGCACAGCACGCAAGGAAGGTCTGTTAACAGAGAGTGTTTTGTTCTCACCTGAGCTGGAAAATGTAACCCTCGAAGCATCCGGTTATGATGCAGATAGCATCGAAACAGGAAAACTTCAGGGCGAAGTAAAACGTCTACGTACTCACTACCAGCTGGGTCTGCTGGATTTTATCCGTAATAATAAAGAGCGTGCCGGCCTGCAGCGTATCAAAGCGGTATTGAGTTCACTGGAAAAAGTTTCGAGTAACGCTGAAGTAAGACGTTTCTGGATGGTGGCCGGTGCACTGGTCGAAGGCCTGGTCAAAGAAGGTATTGACAGCAACCTGAGCATCAAGATGCTGCTCGGCGCAGTCGACCGGCAGTTAAAACTGGTTCTCGATGTCGGTGAAGATGAGTTTGCCACGTCTTATTCAAGAGAACTGATCACCAATGTCCTGTATTACGTTGGTCTGTGTGATGTTGAAAGTGAAACCATCGACGCAGTTAAAGAAGCCTATCAGCTGGATGATCTTATTCCCAAGGAGATGAGTGATCCGTCGAGCGCCATCGGTGGTCTGAATGCCGATCTGTTTGATACGGTCTCAGTCGGTATCACCGAAGACCTTAATAAGGTCAAAGATATACTCGAACTGTTCATGCAAGGCGAAGAGCAGAATCTGGATGACCTGGTACCAGTTGCCGAGCAGTTGGGACGCATCGCGGATACCTACGGTATGTTAGGCATGGGTGCTGTACGTCAGTCTATTATGGACCAGCGCGATGTACTGGACAGTATCATCAAGAGTGAAGCTACCCTGAGTGAACGGGTTGTGTTGAACATCGCATCCGAATTATTGCAGGCAGAGTCCGAGCTTAAGGACTACATCGCTGCGCGCTCCGGTTTCATCGATATGAACCGCGACCCGGAGAACCAGACCGTTCCTGCCGCCGAATACCGTCAGGTGGTGTTAACTGTCGTTAGTGAAGCACTGAAGAACTTTGGTATAGCGAAGGAAGCTATCCTGTCGTACGTGAGTGGTCTCAGCGATAAAGAATCACTCGATGTCATCTATCAACGCCTGGAAGAAGTCCGTGGCGTATCGATGATGTTACCACTGGGACGTGTTGAAACGCTTATCGTCAGGCTGCAGGACTATATCCGCACCGCTCTGTTGAACAATGATCATCGACCGGATGATGCTGAACAGGATACGGTCGCAGATGTGGTGACCGCGATTGAATACTTTTTTGAAGCGCTGTCGGAAGGTCGTCCCGGTGTCGAGCAGGGCCTGAACGCAGGTGATGAGGCAGCACAGAAGCTGGAGGCGGTCAGCCGTTCATATTCCTCTGATAGGGAAGCTCCGGTTAGTGAGGCTCCGGAAGATGAAGTGGCTGTTGAGGCTGTCCCTGTATCGAGTGAAGTCGAAGTGATCGATATCGATATTACTGATGAAGTCATCAATGAACCGGGGGCGCTTGATGAGATAAGCATCGAAGAAACAGAGCAAGTCGCTAATGATGCTGCACCTGTTATAGAGACTGCAGAAACAGTGCCTGAAGTAGATGATGAAGCAAAAGGCGTCGAACAATATGCGATCCTCGCAGATGATGCAGATGAAGAGATCGTAGAGATCTTTATCGAAGAGGCTGTCGAAGTGCTGGGTGAATTACACACCTATGTACCGCAGTGGAAAGCCAATCACGATGATGAAGAAGCACTGGCGGTTGTACGTCGCAGTTTCCATACCTTAAAAGGCAGCGGCCGTCTGCTGGGTGCTGAACTCATCGGTGAGTTTTCATGGAAATTTGAAAACATGATGAACAGGGTCATCGATAAAAAGATTATCGTCGGTGAGCAACTGTTACAGGCTATAGATGAATCGCTTGCTGTTCTGCCTCAGCTGATTGAGCAGTTGAAAGGTAACCGCGAACCGATAGAAAATATTATCCAGTTAATGTCGGCTGCCGATGCGATAGCAGATGGGCGTGAGCCGGATCTGATCGGGGTAAGCGATGAAGCATCGGCCCAGTCCGAACCGGCGCCTGTAGTGGCCCTGTCAGTAGATACGATTCCTGAAGATGAGGTTATATCGACAGGTGATGCTGATGCCGAAGATATAGATACTGATATTACAGTCACAGATGGTAACTTTGATCTGGAAGATATCGCTGAATCGGCTGCTGCTGAAACCCAGGAAGATGGATCGGTTGAAGAAATATCTATCGATATCGAAGCGCTGGATGATGATATCGCCGACATTGAGATCGTTGATCTGGATATCAGCAGCGATGACGACGCAGGTACAGGTGCGGGCGTACAGGAAGATACTATTCAGATCGACATAGAAGAATCAGCAGCTGAGAACGAGAGTGAGTTGCTGGAGCCGTCTGCTGATGAAATAATTTTTGATACCGGCGTATTGATCGAAGATGCGGTTGATGAATCAGCGGAAG
>JADFWE010000023.1 GCA_015222915.1 Pseudomonadota bacterium
CGACAGTCGTTCTTATACGCTGTAGTACATATCGAACTCACAAGGGTGAGTAGACATACGTAAACGTTGTACTTCTTCGTTTTTCAGTTCGATGAAAGCATCGATCATGTCATCATCAAACACACCGCCTTCTGTCAGGAAAGCACGGTCGGCATCTAATGCTGCTAATGCTTCATCCAGAGAAACTGCAACTTGAGGAATCATTGCTTCCTCTTCCGGTGGCAGGTCATACAGGTCTTTAGACGCTGCTTCACCTGGATCGATCTTGTTCTTGATACCATCGAGACCGGCCATCAGCATAGAGGCAAAACACAGGTAAGGGTTAGCGGTGTTGTCACCGAAGCGTACTTCGATACGGCGTCCTTTCGGATTAGGGATGTGTGGAATGCGGATCGCTGCAGAACGGTTACGTGCAGAGTATGCAAGCATTACAGGTGCTTCGAAACCAGGTACTAAACGTTTGTAGCTGTTAGTAGAAGCATTAGCGAAAGCATTAAGTGCTTTAGCGTGCTTGATGATACCACCGATGTAATACAGCGCTTCCTGTGACAGGCCGCCATATAGATCGCCATGGAACATATTTTCGCCACCTTTGAAGATAGACTGGTGAACGTGCATGCCGTTACCGTTGTCGCCGACGATAGGCTTGGGCATGAAGGTTGCTGTCTTGCCGTAAGCGTGTGCGACATTATGCACTACATATTTGAAGATCTGTACCTCGTCAGCCTTACGAACCAGCGTATTGAATACTGCGCCGATCTCACACTGACCAGCAGTGCCGACTTCGTGGTGATGTACTTCAGTCTTCGCGCCCATCTCATCCATTACCAGGCACATTGATGAGCGCAGGTCTTGCAGTGAATCAACAGGAGGAACCGGGAAGTAGCCGCCTTTAACGCCGGGACGGTGTCCCATGTTACCGCCATCATATTTTTCATGGGTTGACCATGCCGCTTCTTCAGAACCGATCGAGTAACCGACTTCACCCATGGTATCTGTCCAGCGGATGCTGTCGAATACAAAGAATTCGTTCTCAGGACCGAAGTAGGCAGTATCACCGATACCGGTAGACTGTAAGTATGCTTCAGCACGTTTAGCAATCGAGCGCGGGTCACGGTTGTAACCTTTCATGTCGGAAGGTTCGATGATATCGCAGCGGATATTCATGGTAACTTCTTCACAGAAAGGGTCGATGACTTGCGAATCACAATCCGGCATCAAAATCATGTCGGAAGCATGGATACCTTTCCAGCCGGCGATCGAAGAACCGTCAAACATCTTACCGTCTTCCAGTTCACCTTCATCGATGGTGTCAGCAGGGACAGAGACATGCTGCTCCTTACCCTGTGTGTCAGTAAAACGAAAATCGACGAATTTAACGTCTTTTTCCTTGATCATATTTAGAACGTCACTTGCAGCCATGTTTAGAGCCTCTATTCAAAAGTTAAAGATAATACTCAGCGCAGAGAAACCAGAGGCATCCCTGATACGACAAGAGGATGCATGGTGTTGATGGTTGTCTGCACGGTGTCCGGATAAAAGAACCTTTAATGAATGCTGGTCGGGGTACAGATAGCTCTGTGTGCAGAATTCATCAAAGGTCCCTTTTTAACAGGGGTAGATTTTGCCCGAAAAGGGGCAATAATGGAAACGCTATATTCTCACCTTGTAAAACGTCGGCAGGGGGTTTTAAGTCATTGAAAGAGCATGATTTATCGGAACCGTAAGCTGCTTTCGCCAACGCAGCTGATGTTTTTGTTCAGCTTCTCAAATGCCAGTTGCAGTTCGGCGGCATCTTCCAGTCTGGTCAGATATTTAAACGGCAGGCTGGCCTCGACAAAGATACGCCCGTCCAGGTAATGCAGGGTGACGTCATCGATGTATTTTAGTATCGCGTGTTTCGCCCATTCGTGATTGAGCGCCAGCAGCAATTCGTTGCGTAGTGGCAGGTGTTTGCAGCTGGCAGCGGTCAAGTCGTCTTCCGGGTCGATGTGCACGGTGACATCATTAATTTCATCAAACTTATCGATCAGGGCTTTTTCCACGCTCTCGGAGATGTGGTGGCCTTCGGAGACGCTGAGCTTTGGTGAGACCTGTATGTGTACATCCACAAGCGCATTATGCCCCATGCGTCGGCTTCGCAGCTGGTGCAGCTCGCGTACATCGTCGATGTCGAGGATGGTCTGTCTGATCTGCTCGACTATCGCGGGTTCCAGTGCGGTATCGACCAGTTCCTGGACGCTCTGACGGCTGAGATCCAGGCCGATCTTGCCGATCATCAGAGCAACCAGTATGGCGGCAATGGCATCCAGTATCGGGTAACCAATATAGGTGGCACCGATACCGACTAGCACGACGATAGACGATACCGCATCGCTGCGATGGTGCCAGGCGTTGGCTTCGAGCAGGGGTGAACGGATTTTTATCGCGACTTTTTTGGTCGCATGGTACAGCCATTCATTACTGATGATGGATACCGCAGCGATCACCAGGGTGAAAAATGCCGGGATTGCGATGCCTTCCGGGTGCTCCAGTCGAAGTACCGCTTTATAGGCGATACCGCCGGCCACGCCCATCAACAGGATGCCCAGCGCGACGGTTGCCAGGGTCTCATACCGGCCGTGACCGTAGGGATGGTCTTCATCAGCATCTTCACTGGCATGTTTGACCGCGAGCAGTACCATGGCGTCACTGGCCAGGTCAGATAGGGAATGGATGCCATCTGCCAGTAATGCCTGTGACTGTCCATAGATGCCGCCGGCCACTTTTATGATGGCCAGAAACAGGTTAACCGCCACACCCCAAAGGGTTATGCGGTTGGTCTCCTGTTTGCGTTGTTCCAGAGTGTGATCCATATCGGGTATTTTATAGGCTTCGGCAAAAGAAGGCGAATAACTTGATGCCCGTTAACGGCATAAGGAGACGTTGTTTGTGATTTATTTTTCGTTGCCAGTTGAAAAAACATTTTTTTGCCGCGAAGGGCGTGCCCGAGCGAAGCGACAAATGCCCCTGGGGTGCAAAGGGCGCGAAGAAAGTACTGTAGGTGCGAATTCATTCGCAGCTACAAGAAAACAGATTTTCTTTGCGGCTAAGCGTTTTTAATTTTTTTCTTGTATCGCCTTCATCCCGGCCTCTATCGATGCTTCGATATAACCGCCAAACAGTTCCAGCGTATTGATGCCGACGATACGCTCGCCCACTTCATTACCGTGGCTGTCGAGGAATAACATGGTCGGCGTCAGTCTTGCCTTCTGTCGCAGGGCGAATCCACCGGTCGTGGTCTCATTGCCATCGAAATCGATGATGCTGCCTTCGTTATCAATGTTTATCTTGCGGATAAGAAGTTTGCGGGTGTAATCCTCGTCGCGCAGCATAGGTTTGATGTAATCCTCTTCCAGCAGCTCGCAGAACCCGCAGTCGGTGGCAGATATCTCCAGCAGTATAAGTTTGTCTTCGCGCTGCGCCGTTTCCCCCAGCTGTGAAAAATCTTTGGGCTGCGGTATCTCCACATAAGGCAGGATGTAATCTTCATCATCGTTATCACTGGCAGATGCCGGTACAGATAGTAAACACAGAAATGTAGAGAAGACAGTAATAGCAAGGAATTTCATAGGGGCCTGTAGAGGAAAAGAGCAATACACTGATTAGACAAACGCTAGCGGTATTTATTCCAAAAGTATAACAAAGAAATGGCCGGGAAGATGTGGTGAGGTGCGAACCGGATTATTACGTATCGATACCAGACGGTGCGGTTCTTTAAAGCTGTTCCAGGGTGTTCAGGTTAGCAAAAGCCTGTGTGCTGTCGTCAAAGCTGACGGTGGAGTAATGCTGCGACTCTACCCATTCGATCAGTTTCAGCTGGTTATTGGTCAGTCGTTGGGCGATACCGGCCTGCAGATCGGTTCTCATTAGCAGGGTGAGCTGGTGGCGCTTGTCTACCGTGGCGATACATACGTCGACCCGCTCTTCGGCATGCTTCATTGCGGACTGGAGCCGGTTGACCAGATCGTCAGGTAATCGTGGTAGATCGCAAGCCACGATCAGGGCCAGTGGGTGGCGACAATGTGGCAGGCAGGCGTTGATACCGGCCAGCGGGCCCATATAATTCTCACGGTCATCACTGATAACGTTATCGGCATAACGTCGATATGTCGCAAGGTTCCGGTTCGCACTGATAACGATATCATCGACCTGAGGCCTGATCCTGTCGATGACATGTTCGATCAGAGGCTTGTCCTGATACAGTACCAGCCCTTTGTCCTGGCCGTTCACACGCCTGCCTTCACCGCCGGCGAGAATGATACAACTGATGTCAGATTCGGAACCGGTATTCATGTCACAAAAAAATAAAACCAGGCAAGGTTGGCCGCCAGTAATACACCGCTGACGACCTGCCACAACAGTACAGGGTTGCGATCAAGCAGCGGTGCTGACTGACGCATGAAGGCGTCTTTCGGATGCGTCAGGTCGTACAGGAATTCAGAGAACGTATCATAACGCGACCGCTGATCTTTTTTCACCGCCTTGTGGATAGCGCCGTCCATCCATAACGGGATCATCGGGTTATGTTTTATCGATGACTCATATTTTATCTTATTGAGCGTGCGCCAGTTAAGATCACGTGACATCTTGTCACCATAGGGCAGATGACCGGTCAGCAGGTTGTACACCAGTACGCCGAGTGAATAGATGTCCGAGCGGTTGCTGCCTTCCATGCCAAGCAGATATTCCGGTGCAGTGTAGTTCTTGGTGCCCAGCAGTTCGATACGTTCCACCGGTGTGCTTATCTCCTGCACGCCGGCGATCTTTACCGAACCGAAATCGATGATCTTCACTACACCATGGGTGGTGATCATGATGTTCTCCGGTTTGAGATCGCGGTGCAGCATCTCCAGTCGATGAAAGACCCGCAGGCCTTTGATGATCTTGCTGATGATCTCGATGACAAGGTCGAAATCAGGCGAGGGGTGTTCTTTCGCCCATTGTTCCAGAGTGATGCCATCGATATATTCCATGATGAAATATAAAAAGTTTCGCTGCCGGGTCTGCTCGATGATCTTTAGAACGGCATCACTCTGTATGCGTTTGCCGGCCCACTCTTCCATGTAGAAGCGTTCGATATAGGCTGGGTCATCGGAATAGTTTTCCGACGGGGTTTTCATCATGAACAGTTCACCGCTCTCAACGTCACGCACTTTATATAACTGTGAGGTGGTGCTGGCATGAACCTCCTCCAGTATCTCGTAGCCATCCATGGTCATGCCGGGGCCGAGATGGGGCGGGAACGGCAGACGGGTCAGTTCGTTATAGATCTCATTTGCATCCTGCGAAGGTAGTTGTTCGATCTGCACTATCTGGCAGGTGACATTGTCATGGCTCTTTAGCTCGAGTGCCTGTGCCACGATCCGGTCTGCTTTTACCTCGATATTGCTGTTGGCAAGCAAGTGTTCTTTTAGCTGCTGGTCACTGAGGTAATCGTGTATGCCATCGGTGGTCATCAGAAACACGTCACCCGGTTCGATGGCCAGGGTCTTGTAGTCGATATCGAGATGGCTGTCGATACCCATGGCACGGCTCAGATAATTCTTCTCATCGGAGATCCAGACCCTGTGATCGGTGGTGATGAGTTCGAGATCGCCGCCAGATTTTTTTTCGTTACTGCGGAAGCGATAGATCCGTGAATCACCGATATGAAAGATATGCGCGGTGGTCGATTTGAAGACGACAGCACTGAAGGTGGTGACCATGCCATTGGCATGATCTTTATTGCCGTTGCTCAGCAACCAGTTATTGATCGCGGTTAAAACCTTTGCGCCGGAGGTTTTGACCGTCCATGTTTCCGGTGTGCTGAAATAATCATTGAGGAAACTTTTGACACAATGTTCACTGGCTTCCTGCGCATTGGCACAGCTGCCCATGCCATCGGCGATGGCACAGGCGATGCCTTTATTGTCGAGTGTTGAACCTTCCGGAATATAAGCCCCGTAAAAATCCTCGTTACGTTCTTTTATGCCTTTGTCAGAACTCTGGCCGAGACTGATTTGTAGTTGTGAATGCATATCTGTCGTATTTTATCGGGTAAAAGACTATTGCCGCGAAGGACGCAAAAGGCGCAAAGAAAAAGAGTTCATTAGATAATAACAATAAATGATTTCCTTTGCGTTTTTTGCGACAAATAATGGTTCTTGATCAAGAAACATCGATCATCTCTACCGTACCATCCGGCATCACTTCTGCCATCTGGCCCCGCGGTTCGCGAGAGAAGATGATGATGGCGAACAGTACGATGGCGCCGGCGGCAGCGATAAACATGAAAAATGCCTGTGTAGAGACGAACGACAGGATGGTCAGGAACATAACGCCACCGACGTTACCGTAGGCACCGGCCATGCCGGCGATCTGGCCGGTCATACGGCGCTGGATCAGCGGCACCATGGCGAATACAGCACCGGAACCGGCTTTGGAAAATAATCCGCAGACGATGGTGGTAGCAACCACCAGAGGTAATGCCCAGCTGGAATCAACCTGTGCCAGCAGTGCAAATGACAGGGCGATACCGGTAAACAGGACCACCAGTGTCCGTTTGCGTCCGTATTTGTCACTGAATATGCCGCCGGCAGGGCGCGCGATCAGATTCATCACCGGGTAGATGGCGGCCAGTATGCCGGCAAGAACGGTTGATACTTCAAAAGTATCTTTATAGAACAGTGGCAGCATCGAAACCAGTGCCAGCTCAGAGCCGAAGGTCACCAGGTAAGCCAGGTTTAACACCGCCACCTGGCTGAAATCATATTTGAAGATATCGGGCACGTCTTTTTTGAAGATATCTTTATTCACCTGGTAGATATGAAATGCCTGGTAGACATATATGGCAGCCAGCACGCCATAGATGCTGTAAGTGATGCTGTTATCGAACCAGTTCAGGTTGGTCGGGGAAAGTTTCCATGTCAGTACCGCCAGTGC
>JADFWE010000182.1 GCA_015222915.1 Pseudomonadota bacterium
ATTTAATGGAAGTACCTTTACAGCAACGTATCGTCGGCGCCATCGTTCTGGTTACCCTGGGCGTTATTTTTATACCTGCACTGCTGGACGGTTCGGGTTATAAATCTCGCCAGGTACAGGATATCAAGGTCAAGGAGAAACCGGCCTTTCCGCCGCTGACACAGAAGAAGGTGAAGCCGATTGCGACACCGCTGCAGAAAATAAAAAAAGAACAGTCGAAAAGTCTGGCAGCAGATCCGAAGAAACCGCATGAGAAATCCATCAGGTCTTTCGCCCTGCAGGTGGGTACATTTGATAACAATGCAAATGCCGAAAAGATGCGTAATAAGCTGAGAAAGGCCGGTTATACTACGTTTATCCGTAAGTCTAAATCGAAAGGAAAGACCACTTATAAAGTGAGGATAGGGCCGGAGCTGGAACGCAGCGTGCTGGACAAAATTAATAAGGATCTTAAAAAATCACAGAAGATCGACGGTTACGTGGTCAACCATCCGTGAGAAAAAACTTCATTTTCCAGTCACCCGGTGTGCTGGCTGTTTTCAGATAGAAGGCAGAAGCGTATAATGCCGGTCCTAGAATCCTTTTCAAAAAAGCACATGTGAGCTCCATGACAGTCGTAGACGTAGTCGTTATCTTTGTAATTTTCCTGTCAGCCCTCTTCAGCCTGATCAGAGGCTTTGTTAAAGAGTCCATCTCGCTGGCTACCTGGATCATCGCTATCTGGCTCGCTGCTACCTTTGCATCCAAATTATCTGCGGCGCTGCCCAACAGCATCGAGTCAGAAGCAGTGCGTCAGGCAATCGGTTTCGGTGTGCTCTTCGTGATGACCCTGATGGTGGGTGCACTAGTGAATACACTGGTCAACCAGGTGGTGAAAAAAACCGGGCTCTCCAGCGCAGACCGCATCTTCGGCGTGGCTTTCGGCGTCCTGCGCGGTGCTTTGATCATCGTGGTTTTTGTCATTATCGGTGGCATGACCCCACTACCCGAAACAGAGTGGTGGCAGTCTTCGGTGTTATTACAATGGTTTGAAAGTGCTGCCATCGTCATTCAGGAATATATCCCGCAAGACATGAACCTTTCCTATTCACCTGCGACTTAATTCGGATATTTTATATGTGTGGTATTAGCGGTATCGTTGCGCACAGCGCAGTTAACCTTGATCTGTATGAATCGCTGTCCGTGCTGCAGCATCGCGGCCAGGATGCTGCTGGCATAACCACCTGTACCAACGGGCGTTTCTATATGAAACGCGGCAACGGGCTGGTACGGGACGTCTTCTTCAAAAAACACATGGAGCGGCTACCGGGTAATATGGGTATCGCACATGCCCGTTACCCGACGGCAGGTACTTCGTCGTCGGCCGAAGCTCAGCCCTTATATGTGAATTCACCTTACGGTATCGCACTGGCGCATAACGGTAACCTGACCAATGCTGAACAGTTAAAAGAAGAGCTATTCCAGACGGAGTTAAGACATCTCAATACCGACTCTGATAGCGAAGCATTGCTCAATATCTTCGCGCATGAACTGCAGACCATTGCTACACCCGATTTCCATCATGAAGATATCTTCACCGCTGCAGAAGGTATCCATCGTCGCTGTCGGGGTGGCTATGCAGTCGTGGCCATCGTAGCCGATAAAGGTATCCTGGCTCTACGTGACCCGGATGGTATCCGTCCATTATGTTACGGCACGCGCGAGACCGAGGCTGGCACCGATTATATGGTTGCCTCTGAGAGTGTTGCATTGCAGGCGCAGGGTTTTGAGATGGTGCGTGATATCGCGCCGGGTGAAGCCGTTTTTATCAGCGAAGATGGCCAGTTCTTCAGTAAACAGTGTGCGGAAAATCCTAAGCTGTCTCCCTGTATTTTCGAATATGTTTATTTTGCCCGCCCCGATTCTATCCTGGATGGTGTCTCGGTCTACAAGGCCCGTCTGCGCATGGGGCAGACACTGGTGCAGAAGATATTGCGTGAGATGCCGGAGCACGACATCGATGTGGTCATCCCCATCCCGGATACCAGCCGCAGCACTGCACTGGAAGTGGCTTATCACCTCAATGTGAAATACCGTGAGGGTTTTATCAAGAACCGTTATATCGGCCGCACCTTTATCATGCCGGGGCAGCAGGAACGCAAGAAGTCTGTGCGCCAGAAGTTGAACCCTATCGAGCTGGAATTTGCCGGTAAGAATGTATTGCTGGTCGATGACTCTATTGTGCGCGGTACGACCTCGAAACAGATCGTGCAGATGGCGCGTGAAGCCGGTGCGAAAAAAGTCTATATGGCATCGGCGGCACCGCCGGTTCGTTATCCGAACGTCTATGGTATCGATATGGCCTCACACGCCGAGTTTGTCGCGCACAATCGCACGGTCGAAGAGATCACCGAGATCATCGGTGCGGACTGGCTGATCTATCAGGATCTGGAAGACCTGATCGCTGCGGTACAGAAGGGCAACGAAGATATCAAACAGTTCGACTGTTCATGTTTTGACGGCGTCTATGTGACCAACGATATCGATGATGCTTATTTCGAACACCTGTTCGAGCAGCGTAATGATTCTGCAAAGGAGAAGCGGGAAGAAGAGGGCGCGAGTAAACTGTAGCTGTCGTACCAGATATTTAACCTGTAATAGTCATGAGATGGTCTGGCGCATCATAAAATAGATCACTGCTGTCCGGTATAAATACCTTATACAGAAAATTTCTCGCAGAGGCGCGAAGACTTCTTTCAGTTTTTAAACTCAGCTCTGTTCCGGAAGCAGTGGCTAGGGCATGCATAGCAGCGCATGGTCATATCAGACCCTCTGTTTTTTTCCCGTCTTTTTGTGGCTATTTTATTTCTCGTTACCCAGAGCCTCATCGGTAATTATCTTGTAATAGTGTATGACCTTGCATATCAGCGGTTCGTACTCCGGGTGCCGATCCATGTATGGTAGTAGCATCTGTGCATCGTGAATGGCCTCACTCAGATATTCTATTTAAACTTATTTAAAATATTTCCATCATCTTCTTTTAATTCCATAGTGTGTTTTCGCTGCATTGATTATCTAACAAATACCCCGAATCGCTATCAGGTTCACAGTCCTGTCTACGGCCTGGTTTGCAACCATGAGAAACTTGATGGCAAGTCATTGATTATACCGGCTACTGTATGATACTTTGGTCTCTTAACAATTAAAGGCAAGTGTGTGAACTCGATAAAGATTAATGTATCTCAGCAACAGTTAAATCTGTTTGATGACGAGGATAAACTACTGCACCAATATCCGGTGTCGACCTCCAGATACGGCACCGGCAATCAGAACGGCAGTGAGCAGACGCCATTAGGGCTGCACCGCATCAAAGACAAACTGGGCGGCGCTATGCCAGTGAACGAAGTATTTATCGGCCGTCTGCCGCACGGCAATCTGGAAGAGTGCACAGAGCGAGGTGTCGAGCTGCCTGAGGATGTCATCATGAGCCGTATCCTGTGGCTGGAAGGTATGGAGCCGGGTCGTAATAGAGGCGGTTATGTCGACAGCTATGAGCGATATATCTATATCCACGGCACTAATCATGAAGACCAGATCGGCACGCCCGCATCTATCGGCTGTATCCGGATGCGAAATAAGGATATCGTGGAGTTATTTCGACTGATAGAGGTCGGAACTGAAGTGCTGATTGAAGATGATGGCTAGAAGAGTAAGGGTTAAAGATGACAGATAAAAACAGGTACGCAGATTTCTCCTTCGCCACGCGTGCAGTGCGTGAAGGACAGGTTCGCACCAATGAAGGTGAACACAGTGAGGCGATATTTCCGACCTCCAGTTATGTGTTTTCGTCTGCAGCTGAGGCTGCGGCAAGATTTTCCGGCGAGCAGCCGGGAAATATCTATTCACGTTTTACCAACCCCACGGTAAGAACGTTCGAAGAGCGGCTGGCCTCGCTGGAAGCAGCTGAATGTTGTGTGGCTACGGCTTCAGGCATGTCGGCGATCACCGCCACCATTCTCGGTCTGTTGAAGACCGGTGACCATATCGTTTCTTCACGCAGCATCTTTGGTACCACCACGATGCTGCTGAACAACATCGTGGCAAAACTGGGTATCGAAACAAGTTTTGTCGAGTTGTCTGATATCGATGCCTGGGAGCAGGCCATCAGGCCCGAGACTCGTTTACTGTTTCTTGAAACGCCGTCTAACCCGTTGACCGAACTGGTGGATATCGCTGCTCTGGCAGAAGTGGCGCATCGTCATGACTGCTTGCTGGCGGTGGATAACTGTTTCTGTACACCGGCACTACAGCAGCCGATCCTTCTGGGTGCTGATATCGTCATCCATTCGGCAACAAAGTATATCGATGGTCAGGGGCGCTGTATTGGCGGCGCTGTCTGTGGCACACAGGATGTGGTTGGCGAGGGTGTCTATGGTTTCCTGCGTAGCGCGGGCCCCAGCATGAGTCCGTTTAACGCATGGGTCTTTCTCAAAGGTCTGGAAACATTAAAAATACGTATGAAGGCTCACAGCGCCTCGGCACTGGAACTCGCGATCTGGCTGGAACAGCAGCCGGAAGTGAAGCGGGTCTATTATCCGGGCCTGCCCAGCCACCCGCAGCATGAACTGGCAAAAAAACAGCAGAGCGATTTTGGCGGTCTGCTGTCGTTTGAATTGAACGGCGGAAAAGCTGAAGGCTGGAAACTGATCGACGAGACGCAGCTGCTGTCGATCACTGCTAATCTGGGTGATGCAAAATCCACCATAACGCATCCGGCCACCACCACGCACGGTCGGCTGACGCCGGAGCAGCGTACCGAAGCGGGTATATCCGATGGTCTTATCCGGGTCGCGGTCGGGCTGGAGGATATCGATGATATCAAGGCCGATCTATTGCGCGGTATGCGTTAGGGAAGCTCTGATTTTCTCGTCAGAACGTCGAGAAGAAGATAGTGCGCTACCGATGTCATCCCGAACGGCTGCGAAGGAGATTGAAACCGTAGAAGATTCAGGCAACGAATATCCTTCGCTGCCGTTCAGAGCGGCACCAGATAATAGAGATTCTTCTTAGTGTCTCTGTGCGCTGGCGAGAATGAATTTCGAGAATAAATGTTGAGGTTTTTGACTTCAACCAGAACGCTGTACTCCAGATCGGAATAATCCAGATTCCTATAATTCAGGGCACTCAAAACCAGCCAGCACCAGCTGTTCTATTTATGGCGGTGTTGATGACCTCGTCCGAGGACAGCATAGATAGGGCAGAACGCCGCGATACCTGAGATCAGCGGGACAAGGCCAATCCAGCCCAGTCTCCACAGGTGCATCAGCTCAAAATCGAGCAGCGATGTCTGCGGACCGAACCAGGCAAGTGCGATAAGGATCAATCCAAAAACAATCCTTAAAACCTGTCCCCAAATATTTAAATTACACATTTACCGACAATGATTAAAAAATTAAAACCTTATTCTAAATCATTTCGATATAGTCGTCCTTGACCATACGCAATTTTCTTTACAAATTATTTACTTGAACAGGTCTTAAAGCCAAGTATTGAATACAGTGGGCAAATCTTGAAAGTGCCAGTGGCTAACGGTACAACACCGATCCAGCCCCATATGACATTCTGCCCGATAATCTGCTCACCAAAAAATACCAGACTTAGTAAAAACAAACCCGCAATAATACGAATGATACGATCGATTCCGCCTACATTACACATGATAAAACTCCCGTTGCTTGATTAAGTGAGCTAATGATAATGAACCGCCTTATATATGTCAGTGACATTGTCACATTAGATATTTCTGATGCAGCAATATCCGTTGTGTAGCGAGCGAGATAATAGCAGAGCACGTTAAAACAGCACCTTTTTAATTATCTGCAGAATAAGATGGAACCCTTTTGTACTTGCCAGCGTTTCATGGAATAGAAACAGTGAAAATACTATGGAGATCGAAATGAATGTGTCAAACTTGAAAATATCAACCGGCAGGCCGGTACTACGAATTATAGGATCAGGAAAAAAGGGGCCAAGAAATACAGGGTCAGGAAATACGGGTTTAGGAAAAGTCCTGCCTCTTGCCATCGCCATGGCATTGACCGCCTGTGGTAGCAGTGATACCTCAACCAGCACGTCATCTACTCCGGGTTATACATCGGTCGGTATCATCACCGGCTTTGGCAGTATTTTCGTCAATGGTGTTGAATTTGAGACCGATACGGCCATATTCGACGTCGATGGCATACCGGGAACACAGGACGATCTCTCAGTCGGTATGAAGGTGGGTGTGGTTGGCAGTATCAATGCTGATGGCGTAACAGGTATCGCTACAGGTGTCGATTTTGACGAAGAGCTGCAGGGGCCGGTGAGTGGCATCGATGTCGGTGATGGACTGACCCGACTGTTTACGGTTCTGGGTACGTCCGTTGTTATCGATAGTAATTCGACGAACTTTGATGATGACAGCGGTACTTTCAGCTTCGACACTATCGAAGATAACGACAACGTCGAGATCAGCGGATTCTTTGATGATACCGGTGTTCTGCACGCAACCAGGGTCGAACTCGAAGATGAAGATTTCGATAGCAGCAGCATGGTCGAAGTCGAAGGGGTAATAAGCGGTTTAAGCGGTACCTCTTTCAGCATCGAGACCAGAAACAAAGGTTCGCTGGACGTCGATGCCAGTGCGGCCGAGCTCGATGATCTGCCTGACGGACTGGTCAACGGTTTGCAGGTGGAAGTAAAAGGTACGTTCGATACCATAGCCAACATATTGCTGGCGACAAAAGTAGAAGGTGAAGATAATGATCTGGGTGATAGTGATAGCGAAGTAGAGATCGAAGGCATCATTACCCGTTATGAGTCGGATACCGACTTTGATGTCGATGACCACGCTGTCGATGCTTCCTCTGCAGAGAGAGAACCGGCCACACTTGTCCTCGCTCCAGGTCTGCATGTCGAAGTAGAAGGCAAGGTCGAGAATGGTGTGCTGATCGCACACGAAGTCAAAACACGTGAAGACACAAATGCTGTGGCTGCACTGGTCAACAGCGTGGATATCGATGCGGGCACCTTTACCCTTGAGCCGGTTGCCGGCCAGGACCTGATCACTGTCAGGGTCACAACCACCACAGAGATTGAGCATGAGGATTCCGGGGATGACAGATTCAGCCTCGCAAACTTTCAGATAGGTGATTTTGTAAACGTAGAAGGTTATATAAATGGCGATGGTGAGCTAGAAGCCATGAGCAGTCACACTATGGATGCAACAGGAGAAGATGTTTATGTGAGATCGTTGATCACAGCGTTTGATCGAGACAGCGTGATCACTACGGTGACAGTCCTCGGTGTGAATTTTCCATATGATGATACAACAAGCTTCGAGAGAGATGATCTCGTAACGTACACTGCTGATGACTTCTTCAATGAGGTATCAGTGAAAGAAGGCACTGCAAAAATTTCAGTTAAAGATATGGATGTTGATGGAATCGCCGATGTCATTGAACTCGATAACGACCTGGACTGATGACAAGGAATGCTGGATGGAGATGCCGGGCAGACCGGATGATTGATTTTACAGGTCTTTAATTCGGAAGAATTATCAAGACTGATGATGAGCCCTTAAGGCTCGTGCTGTCGCTGGGTAACATCAGTGATGCACGGGTCTTTTTTTATTATCCAGGTACGAAAGTTACAACGATGCACTTTAGTGAAAGGCTTTAGCTGCTACACACTTTGTCAATTAATAGAGGTGCCCTTAAGCTAAAAATGATCTCGCAAAGACGCTAAGTCGCAAAGTCCGCCAAGAAGAGAAA
>JADFWE010000183.1 GCA_015222915.1 Pseudomonadota bacterium
AAAACTAAAAGCTTTTCCTCGGCGTCTCTGCGCCTCGGCGGTGAAGTTTTTTAATCCTTGTGGATGTCGCCTTTGTGTCAGAAACAGACATTTCTTCCCGTAAATTCTTTTTTATAAACATGGAACCTTTCCAGTCTTTTTGTCGTTTAGGCGAGTAGGGAGGTTTTACCTGGTCGTTATCACTTCAGTCTGCCTCCATGTTGGCTCGTTATAAACTGTATAACAATGTGTCTTAAAAATATTCAGTAAGATTTTGAAATGACTTGTCTTTTTATAAGTTGAAATAATAAAATCAAAGGGGATGTTGAAATGGTGATAAATGCTCGAGGTTTGTTAAAGCGAAGTGCAGACATTCTGGGTCTGGCTTTTTTTGGATTGTTTATAATTTCGTCTGTGGCATGTAACGATAACAGCACAGACAATAATGTGTCGGGCAGTGATTCGCTCGGTACGGATACCAAAGCAGGGAGGGATGATCGCGATGATGGCTTTAAGATAGAAGAAGCGAAGTGGGATGCTGAAAAAAATCGTATTACCATCAAGGGAAAAGGTAGCGACGGCAGGACCGTTACCGTCACAAATGCCGATACCGGCAGTAACATCGGTGCAGATGAAGTCGATGACCATAAATGGGAAGTGCGTGAATACGACATCGCAGCGGTTCCATGCCGCGTCCGCGCAGAGCAGTCTGATGGCAGGCGTGCCGAGAAAGATGTAATAGATGCGCCGTCGGATTGTGATGATGGTGGTGGCACTACTCCGCCGACCGAGCCACCTGTTCCAGCTGATGGAACCTCTATTAACTCGACCAGCACCAACGGTGCATTAAACAGCATAGCAGTGGCCGAACTGCCGCTTACCGGCCAGTCTGGTTATACTGTATTCGCGGTCAATGATCTGGGTATGCACTGCGGTGATTTTGATACCCGTGTTTCCAGCATCCTGCCACCGTTTAATGTCCTGCATGCGCAGGTGATCCGCAAAGGCATAGAGCCGGATATCCTCAGCGAAGCCGATGGTGTCGTGGTGAAATACTCTGCCTCTTCAAATCCGTATGATCCGATACTTGCAGGTGTCAGCCCATCGGGTGAGCCGTTGTTATCCAGCGTAGTTGCAGGCAATGTCTACAAGACCAACTTCTGGGATCTGGCCAATAGCTCGCCTGAGTCGATCGCGCTAAAAGCCTATCGGCCTTTCTATCCTCCAGGTATCCTGGAGGCCTTCGCACCTGTGGTCGATCAGGGTCTGCCGATGCCGGATGTGGAACGTCTGTACCTGGGTGATGGTATGTTAGCGGCCGACCAGCAGGCCATGCCCGGCATAACAGCGCCTTATGTATTGAACGATGGCCAGCATTTCGGTCAGTACGTTGGCAGTCTGCCGTTCTTCCTTAACTTCCCCTTCGGCTACACATCGTTTGATGTGAACTGGTTCGAAGCCGCTGGCGTGGCGGTCGCTGCTTTTGACGATGCCGGACGTGAAAACCCTTATCCGCTGTACAGGGTGAGGGCGCACGATGCCAGTGATAACGTGCTGGCATCGGTAGATGCGGTTGCACCTATTTCCGGTGAAGCCAATTGCCAGGGGTGTCACGGTGCGCCGGCTGATGGCGGTAACGGTTCAGCTACGCGCAATATGGATGCTGAAGTAGCCACTACACTGGACGATCCGCAACTCGGTGAGATACCGCTTGAAGTCAGTAAGGAATATGCTGCTGATATCAATATCCTGCGCTTACATGACCAGAAGCATGGCACCATGCTGGAAGGTTCGACACCGGTTGTCTGTCAGACCTGTCACTATACGCCGGCACTGGATCTGGCTCAGGTCGGTCCTATGGGCCCGGAAAATGATCCGATCAATGCCAATGGTCGTGATCAGGTGAAGAACAAATCGATGTCGAATGTCATGCATAGCCATCATGCAACGGTGACCGATGCCGATGGTGTGCCTCTGTTCCCGGCGATGCCACCACCAGTCGATGCCAGCGGTAATCTGCGTAATCCGTTGCTTGCTGACGGTATCATGCAGGAAACCTGTTACCAGTGTCATCCAGGACGCCGTACCAGCTGTCTGCGCGGCGCCATGTCGACAGGCGGTATGCTGTGTCAGGATTGTCACGGCGATATGGCACAGGTCGGTGATGATTTCTCCCGTAATGTCGGCCCTGATAATGTCGGTGCCTTCGAACTGGCGGATGACTTCTATACCAACCATGCGACGCCGCGTGTTCCCTGGGCGAATGAGCCGGGTTGTGGCTCGTGCCATACCGGTGATGCCATGGACAACATGGCCGGCGCGGCAGGTACCATCACATCACCGGATGACGGTATCCGTCTGATGCAGGCGTGGTTGATCGGTGATGCCAAAGCGACACCTATCGTACCGAGCAATAAACGTTTTGCTGAAACCACGGTGGCTTCAACCGGTAATCCTCAGCTGTACCGGGTCAGTACCGGTCACGAAGGCGTGTTGTGTGAGGCCTGCCATGGTGCCACCCATGCCATCTTCCCGAATGCGAACCCGAATGCCAACGATAATGTTGCTTCGATGCAGCTACAGGGTCATGCTGGTGTGATCAGCGAATGTAGCACCTGTCATATAGGTGATATGGGTATCACCCTCGACGGTCCACACGGTATGCATCCTGTCGGCAGTGCCGGTAATGACTTTGCCGATGGCGGACATGAAGACATCGCAGAGAGCAGTCCGGATCAATGCCGTGCCTGTCATGGCAGGAACGGTGAAGGTACCGCTCTGTCAGTAATGTTTACTGACCGGATACTGCAGTGTGACGAGAAGACAGCGTTCTGTCCTGATGGCGATAGCCAGCTGTTCCCTAAAGGCTATCAGGTCACCTGTACCGACTGTCATGATAACGAGCTGTAGGAAGTAAGTTGTAAGTTGCAGGTTGTAAGTTTTATGTTTTTTAACTTACGACCTGTGACTTGAAACGTGTAGTTTACAATACCGGGGTCGGAGTCAGTTTCATCTAATGAATGCTTATGATTCATTAGATGAAACTGACTCCGACCCCTCTCGTTTTGTAGAAGGGAAGTTATAAGTTAGAAAAAAAACAAAGCAAACATTTGTAATTCCAGCGTTATTCACCGGAGAATGTCTTTTACTTATAACTTAAAACCTACAACTTAAAACGTCTCTTTTTAGAAGTGATAGTTCAGATCTAGCTGCGCGAAATTATCGAACCGGAAGCTGTAGAGCGGCCGGTTTTCTTTTGTGCCGTGAAAGGTTCGAACCTGAAATTCCATGGTCCAGCTTTCGCCTAAACGGCGTGAGGCTTCGATGAAGGTGCCGAAGGTCTGGGTATCGGCATCGGTGGTGATCCCGGCTAATACCTCGGAGGACTGGGCATCGTTTAGAACAAAGCGCAGGGCGGTGGCCAGGTCATTATCGAATATCGTCTGTGCATAGATGCGTTTATCGC
>JADFWE010000184.1 GCA_015222915.1 Pseudomonadota bacterium
CACCAGTCGTTGGATCTGTACCTTTCACATTCAGACCTTCGAAGAAGGCACGATTGTCAGGATAAAATAGAGAACCATCGGTATTAAATGAACGACCCTGGATGACGATAGGGATTTCACGATAATTGTGACGTCCGGTTACGTTGGTTTCAATCAGGTCTTCACCTGCAGCAGGCGCTGGACCAGGCAGAACCATACCGGCCGCCAGACCAGTCTCACCGCCAACACCAGCTGAATCACGAATCAGCCAGAAACCAGCAGGACCAGCCATAACATTCAGACGTGTCATACCCAGAGAGTGGTCATGGTACCAGAGAGTGGTAGAGGGTTGATCGTTAGGATAACCAAACCTGGCAGCACCCTGTCCGGCATTTTCAAGATCAGGATTATTAGTATGATTGACTACGATACCTTTTTTATTGGTCAGTTGATTGGCAATAGTACCTTCACAAACAACATTCCACACACCGGTGGCTGCATCCAGGCCAGTTGGTGTTGTTACGGGTGTACCAGTGTCAGGATCTCTGTCAACACAGGTAATATTGTTTGCATCCGGCAACCACCAGGCTTCAGTATAACCATCACCTGAAGCACCTACATGGGCACCATGTACGTGAGTGACGATAGGAACCGGACCGGTATAAGGTGCAGCAGAATTACCCGCGCAGTCAGTACGGACTTCACCGCTCTCACAATCAGCAACTGGATTTGTCCAGTGCAAAGACTGATCGACAGCAAACAGGTGAGGAAGTGCATTACCATCAGCATCGACCAGGTCATTGATCCAGTTAACAACAGTCTTCTGGTCTTTAATGTTCTCCATGGTATAAGCAGGATAGTTGAACTGTGAGTTAGGTGCTGGAGCAACACCGACATCTATAGCATCACCAGTGATTCCTGATCCATCAGGAACCGGATCAGCTTTTGGCCCGTAACTCCAGATTGTGGTTGCTGGAAAACCATCGCTACGACCGCTGAGAGCATCCCAGATTCCACCCGGTAAAATTTGTTGTTTGAACTGACGCACAGCAATATCATATTCACCATCATCACGACCGGCATTGTTCATTACCGGTGGAATAACCAGTGGTGTCACATATTTTGGAATAGACATCGGATCGAGAGTTCCTCCGTCCACGGGTACTGCTGATGCATTTTGAATCCCGGCGATTATCGGCGTTAAAATTAACGCACTGACCAGAACACGGTGTCTCTTTGATCTCATTTTATTTCCCCTTGGTTTGTAGCTCCAGAAGTCAAACCAAACTAAAACTGGAACTATTTTTTGTAAGTATTTTCCCGCCCACCCTGTGGAGCGCGCCATCCCTTACCCGATTGCAATATAACTCTTCACTCTATTAATACTCATTTAGAATGGGTTTAGAATTTAACCTATAACCACACAAAATAAACTACATAAAACTACCCATATTGTAGGTAGGGTTTACCCTGTAGTGGCACAGTGAAATTGGTCATCTAACCTGTAAGCCAGAGACATAGTAGACTTGATCAGAGGTTCACTGAATTATAAGACGGACAATATAAGCGCTGAATTTGCGATGCCATTTATTGTTGTTTTCGTAAGTACTGGCAAAAAAGTATCTATAATCATGTACAGGTAAATTACCTGTCCTAAATCTATTCCAGGCACTTAAAAAACCTCAAGGTGACTCAAGATGGCAATGATCATTCAAACCATAAAAGGCGTCGTATCAAATAAATTTGATATAGGACAGTCAGCGCTTACATTCGGCCGCACACCCGACAACCAGGTGCAGATCGATGATCTGGCCGTCAGCAATGACCATGCCCGGATAACATACGAGACAGATGATAAAGGTAAAGCCGCTTATTTCATCGAAGATCTTGGCAGTACCAACGGTTCCTTTGTCAATGAAGAGAAAGTAGTTAAACAGCGATTACATCATAAGGATGTAATACGTATCGGCTGGAATAGTTTTACTTTTATCGATGAAAATGAAATATCGCTGGAAAAAACCACCAGGATCAAAAAGAGCTGGATACCGGGTCTGTATTACTCAAAATAACAATATAATCGAATACTTAAAAACCCTCACGATCAGATAACTTGCTGACATACAGCCACCTTAGCTATAAAAAACGGGCCATATTTAACATATTTGAGTAAAAATCGACTATATCAATAGATAAATGAGACAAATACACCCCTAACCTCATTATCGGAGCTGATTATGAAATTCATACTCATGCTGTTAGCCCTCTTTATACTGACAGACCCCGTTCTGGCACGACCTGTTCTGACACAACCAAGTCCAGCACAGCCTGTCACCGCTCACCCCGTCAGCAATTCTTCAGGATGTCAGAATATGTATCGTGAGTATATGAATGCTTACGAGACTGGAAGATCTGTATCAAAAAAACAGATGGCTGACTTCGTTAACGCATGTATGCCTGGAAACGTTGCCAGGACAGATGAAGCCTACCATCGCAAGTTAATACAGAATGCGGATGATATTAAACCTGTCAATATTGCGAGAATGTAACGGTTCTTACTCAAAATTGTTTTTGCCTCATCTGGCTGGCCGAATCGAGCAGCCATGGCTGTTATAAGTTCGTTTTAAACAATCAGCAACATCTGTAACCGGGCATAGAAAAATACAAGCCCGACTTCAGCCCCACCCCCTTCTATACAAGTCGCCCTGTACAAGTCACAGATAAACACCTGTCGATAAATAATGCTTTTTCGGCATCACTGAATTATCTGAGATCAACACACTCGTAGATAGCAAGGCTCACTGGTTTGCGAAGATGCATCAATGAAACTGAAAAAACAGTTACAGGTTTATTTTACCGGCACCATCATCGGCGTGATCTTTGCTGTTATCGGTTTCAGCTACAACGCCTGGCGCCTGGAAGTCACCGAAGACAATAACAACATCCGGGTTGCATCTTTTACCGTATTAAAAGAACTGGCAGAACTCGAGCAGCTTATCTACGCCGGCCACTATGACAAAAACACGGTAGAAGGCAGTCCACGTCGGGGCTGGATAAAAGTCGGCTTGATCGTCGACCTAAGCAGCCTTATCAATCATGCCGTCAGGGACGAGGCGGTATCATTAAAGTCCAGCTGGCAAACCAACTGGCAAAGTTTTACCGACGATAAAAAGGCAACCGATATGCTTGTCGTTAATATCGATGCAGTCAGGGCAGAATTAAAATCGACACTGGATGCACTTGAGTAAAATAACAAATGATAAAATTTCTTCTGTATTTATACGTGCTCACTTCATAACGACCAATTTCAAGAACCAGACAACGGACGATTCAGCATACACAACATGTCACGTTATGACATAACGGCATGATTCTATTGCAGAAACGACCGTTCGTCTGAAATATTCAAATATCACAGTATTATTAATTGCTTATTTCATTCTTTTTCTTATAATTTTGTGAACGGCTATATTCGATGTAGCCGGTATGGCACATATCTATACTGCAATGGTCTGCACTGCAACGGAATGCCATGCTTTTTAAATGAATACAACTCAAGGACAAATACCATGAAAACAAAATACCTTGCTGCGCTTTTTAGCGCATCGCTTATTACCACATCTGCTTACGCAGCACCTGTCTCCGGTTATATGGAAGGCTGGAACACGCTGGGTGATACCGCAGGATGGGACGCGAACACCATCGCCAGCTCAATTTTTGTACAGCCGCATACCGGCAGCCTGACCGACGGTTACCTGGAAACCCGCGGAGATGCACACGGCAGCTTCGATATAGGCGCGAAAACAGGACTATCTGATGCTACCGGTGATTTTGGTGGGACTATATGGAACGTTGCCGTCGACCTCGCCTTTATATCAGAAGGTTTCAGCGGCGCCGGCAGCTACGACGATGCGTGGCTGCGCTTTCGTTATCAGGATGCTACACAGAATGGCTGGGCATACTCGCTAACCGATACCTTCGACACCAGCTGGAATACTTTTAACGTAACATTCGACACATCGTGGGATGATGCCACAGCGATGGCCAATGGCTGGTTACCCGATAATGCCAGTATAAACCCCGGTTCACTTGCTTCAGCTTCCTGGGCGACGACGATGTCTGACGTATACACGACAGAGATACGCCTGTCCGGCGAAGGCCTGCTGATCGGCGGCATCGATAACTTCAAGCTGACGGCAGTACCCGTTCCAGCAGCTGCCTGGCTGTTTGCTTCTGGTCTGCTTGGCCTCATCACTGTAGCCCGTCGCAAACACAGTTAGAGATTAAACTGCTTGAAAATATAAAAAGCCCGGTTCATAACCGGGCTTTTTTATGCCTGCGCCAGATCGGGAGCCAGACTATAACCCGACCAGCATCCAGCAGTGATCAGACTGAATCAGGGGCAGACTACGTCCCCCAACTGTCCACCAGTGATACTGCATCATCGAGTCTGAGCGCGGCTTTAACTTTATTCTCTACGAAATCCGTCAGCCGGGAACCCTCGAGCGAATCAGCGATGGTGATCTCACGTCCGTCTTTACTATGAGCGACGATGGTGTAATACACGCTGTAGTCGCCTGCCGACTGCATCTGCGAAGCAATCTGCCGTTCCAGCCCTACGATATTGTCTCTTGTCACTTTTTTCTTAAAGCGGAAACCATAGACATTACGCACCACATCGATACCGTCACGCCCTACCCGTGTGGTCAGCGTATTGCCTATCACGTACAGGCTGGCGATAACGGTCAGGATGCCTACACCACCAAAAACAACGGGGAAAACTAAACCGCCATCGTAAGCACCGATAAAATAACCGATGACGGCAAAGATACTGCCAAAGATAAACAGACTGATGGCCATCTTTAAATGCCGGTGCCACGGATAATAGAACTGCAGGCCGTCAGTCGATTCCGTGATGTCCACAGACCCTTTCGGAGGCTTTTTCAGCGGGTTGGACGCTTGCGCATACGCGGCTCTCAGGTTTGAGAACTGCGGTGACTCATGACGGATCAGCGGTACATTAAAACTGCGCTTGAAATCGATGCCGGGTAGATCACACTCTATCTGAAACAGCCAGTGGTTATAACTCGATGAACTCGCTTCGGTTTCCGGGAGATCATCGGGAATGGCAAAACGAAAAGCGCAACGGATACCGTCACGGGTCAGGGCAACCGTCGCCAGTCCTTCTCGCTGCCAGACCACCTTTGTTCTGGTCGAACGATTCTTACCGCTGCCAGTGGTGGTGGTCTGCAGACAATTTAAAACCAGGTCAACGTCGATATTTTGATTCCGGGCAGAACTTCCAGCTATGGGTAGATCAACATAACCACCGAAATCACCGCCGATAGAACCCGGAACCGGATCTAACACCAGTTCCGTGCGCCCAAATTTACGCCACGCCAGTACGCTGCGAACAAACAGGACCAGTGATGAAAGACCGATCAAAGGAAAGAGCAGCGCCAGCAGGATAATATAATTCTCATCAGCGATTTCCTGCGGCATCTGCATGGCAAGCGGTATGCCGGCACCGGTAAATGCGATACCGAACAGCAGACTTATCCAGATGGTGACCTTTGCGCCGGAGCGCACACGGCCATCTTTCCACTTGCCCAGCGACTGCCAGTCTTTTCTACCCCTACCATCTTCCCTGCCACTAGCCATAGCTCACCATATAAACTTGATTCCTACGAAGTGTAGGTCATCAGAAGCCATGGTGCAGCCCTGATAAAACATCACCCCCCTATGAGTTCGATGGCATTGCCGTCAAAATCCCGGCAGAACAGCGCCTGCCGGCCTGATTTGCTCTTACTGTAGGCGATACCCGCCACATCAAGGCGCTTTATGACCTCGTCCAGATCATTCACCTGCAAGGCGAGATGGCGGTCCCGTCCGCCGTGTTCAGGTCGATCTTCAACCGGGTCCGGGTTTTCCAGCTCGAGCAGGTGAATCTGGCCGCTGCCGATGTTCAGCCACGCCCCCGGATACCCTAGATCCGGGCGGGACCCATCGACCTCCAGACCCAGAATACCGCTATAAAAATCGAGGGCTTTTGCGGTATCAGCCACGATCATGCTGCAATGATGGAAAACCATGGTCATGGTCGTCCCCTGTGAGCTGTTCTGTGTAAGCTGTAATGAAGGCCACTCTGTGACGCATTCTGAGGCATGCATTTCTCCTGAAGCATTTCTGTAAATCGCTTATAATACCGCCCCTGCCAGATTCAACAAAATGAATTAGATACATCCAGCCCGATCTTTTATACAAAACACCATGAATCCCGACCTGCAAAAACTTCAGCCATATCCGTTCGAGAAGCTCAACGCCTTAAAGGCCGACTGCAAACCCACGGTAGAAGGCCATATCGCTCTGTCGATCGGCGAACCCAAACATGATGCACCTGAATTCGTGCTGGATTCCATCCGCAATAATCTCGACCAGATCAACCGTTACCCGCTGACCAAAGGTAGTGAAGCGCTTCGCCTGTCGATCATCAACTGGTTAAGCCGCCGGTTTAAGCTGAAAGCCGGGGCACTGGATATCGATAAAAATGTACTGCCTGTCACCGGTACCCGTGAGGCTTTGTTCTCGTTTGCCCAGTGCTTTATTGACCGGAGTTTTATTGACCGGGACTTCATAGACAGCGGCCAGAAAAATACGGGCAAGCCACCACTGATCCTTATGCCAAACCCGTTCTATCAGATCTACGAAGGTGCGGCTTTTCTCTCCGGTGCAGAGCCGTATTTTTACAATACCGTTAAACAGAACAACTACCTGCCTGACTTCGATGCCATCGATGAAGATACCTGGCAGCGCTGCCAGATCATCTATGTCTGTACCCCCGGCAACCCGACCGGCAGCGTTATCAGCAAACAGCAGTTGATCGACCTGATCACGCTGTCGAAAAAATATGATTTCATCATCGCCTCAGATGAATGTTATTCCGAGATCTATTTTGATGACAGTCATCCGCCCTGCGGTCTGCTGCAAGCAGCCGAAGCCTGCGGCAATGACAGTTTTGAGAACTGCATGGTGTTTCACAGCCTGTCAAAGCGCTCAAACCTGCCGGGCATGCGCTCCGGTTTTGTCGCGGGTGACGAACAGCTGATCAAAGCCTACCTGCTGTACCGCACTTATCACGGCTGTGCCATGCCACCGGTTCATCAGGTCGCCAGCATCGAAGCCTGGAATGATGAGGCACATGTAGAACAGAACCGCGCACTGTATGTGAAAAAATTTGATGCGGTCATCGAAATACTGTCTCCGGTCATCGCTGTCACGTTGCCCGATGCCGGTTTTTATCTGTGGTTGAACACACCGATAGACGATGAAATATTTGCCCGTGATCTGTACGCACAACAGAACGTTACCGTTCTACCCGGCAGCTATCTATCGCGCGAGAGTGATGGCATCAACCCCGGCCACAACCACGTACGCCTGGCACTGGTAGCACCGCTGGATGAGTGCCTGGTCGCAGCAGAAAGAATCAAACAATACATCCAAACTTTAAACTTATAACCTGATACTTCCAACTGGAGAATTCCCCATGTCCGAACTTAAAAGCATCATCGAAGAAGCCTTCGAACGTCGCGCTGATATCACACCGCGTAACGTAGAAACACATATCTCTGACGCCGTCACCGAAGCCGTCAACCTGCTCGATTCCGGTGAGGCACGTGTCGCTGAAAAAGTTGACGGTGAATGGGTGGTCAACGAATGGCTGAAAAAAGCCGTACTGCTGTCTTTCCGCATCAATGACAACGAATTCATCAAGGGCGGTTTCACCAATTACTACGATAAAGTGAATTCAAAATTCGCCGATATGAACACCCGTGAGTTCCGTGATTCCGGCGTTCGCGTGGTACCACCTGCCACTGCCCGCTTCGGTTCATACATCGCACCCAGCGTGGTACTGATGCCTTCATACGTTAACATCGGCGCATATGTCGACACCGGCACCATGGTCGATACCTGGGCGACTGTCGGATCCTGCGCGCAGATCGGTAAAAACGTACACCTCTCTGGCGGAGTTGGTATCGGCGGCGTACTCGAACCGCTACAGGCATCACCGACCATCATCGAAGATAACTGCTTCATCGGCGCCCGTTCCGAAGTAGTCGAAGGCGTGATCGTCGAGGAAGGCTCCGTTATCTCCATGGGTGTCTACATCGGTCAGAGCACCAAGATCTTCAACCGTATGACCGGTGAGATATCTTATGGCCGCATCCCTGCAGGCTCTGTCGTAGTATCCGGTAACCTGCCTTCAAAAGACGGTACCTACAGTCTTTACTGTGCTGTAATCGTAAAACAAGTCGATGAGAAAACCCGTGGCAAGGTCGGTTTGAACGAACTGTTACGCGACATCGATTAAGTCATTTTCGAACCAGGTCTTCTTAA
>JADFWE010000185.1 GCA_015222915.1 Pseudomonadota bacterium
CTTGTTTCGCAAGGATTTAAGGTCGAATTGGACTTGAGAAATGAGAAGGTTGGATATAAAATTCGCGAGCACATTTTACAGCGGGTTCCCTATATGCTGGTTATCGGTGATCGGGAGCTCGAAACGAATACAGTGGCCGTACGCACGCGAAGCGGTGAGGACCTGGGAACGATGTCAGTTGATGACCTCGCCAGCCGGTTCTCATTGGAGATCGCGCGTCGCGGTCATGCTGTTTTAGAGGAATAAAACTATCGCTTCACCAAAAAAGACGCGCGTTAATGGCGACATTACTTATCCTGAAGTACGGGTTATCGATCACGAAGGTGAGCAGCTCGGCATCATGACAAGCGCGGACGCGCTAGCAAAAGCAAGTAGCGTATCATTGGATTTAGTAGAAGTTTCTCCGAACGCAGAGCCACCGGTTTGCCGGATAATGGATTTCGGCAAGTTCAAGTTCGAAAACAGCAAGAAGAAACAGGGCGCGAAGAAGAAGCAACGTCGCACCCAGGTCAAAGAGATCAAGTTCCGCCCCCGTACAGAAGTGGGTGATTACAAGGTCAAACTGAGCAAACTGACCAAGTTTCTTGAAGCTGGCGATAAAACAAAAGTGACAATGCGTTTCAGAGGACGTGAATTTGCGCATCAGGAATTAGGCATGGAGCTGTTGAAACGTGTGGTAGCTGATCTCGAAGAGATCGCTAACGTGGAGCAGATGCCGGGAATGGAAGGTCGCCAGATGGTCATGGTACTGGGACCTAAGAAGACCAACAAGTAATAGATTTAAAAGTTATAGGTTTTAAGTTATAAAACTTACGACTTGCAACATATAACTTATAACATATATTTTTTTGGAGAAGGCACATGCCTAAGATGAAAACAAACCGCGGAGCTGCAAAGCGTTTTCGCAAGAACGGTTCCGGTGGATTCAAACGCGGTAAATCGCATCGTCGTCATATTCTGACCAAGAAGAGCACCAAGCGTAAACGTCATTTACGTGATGATGCGCAGGTCCATGAAAATGATAAGAAGATGATCAAACGTATGTTGCCATACGTATAATTCATTTATCACGTTATTTAAGAAGAGCCATTTAATAAAGAGATTGGAACAATGCCAAGAGTAAAAAGGGGCGTACAGGCCCGCGCTAAACACAAAAAAGTTTTAGCCAAAGCAAAAGGTTATTACGGCGCTCGCAGCCGTGTTTATCGCGTAGCACATCAGGCTGTCATCAAAGCCGGTCAGTATGCCTACCGCGACCGTCGTGTTAAAAAACGTATGTTCCGTGCATTATGGATCGTTCGTATCAACGCTGCTGCTGCCGAGTGTGGTATCTCATACAGTCGCCTGATCAATGGCCTGAGCAAAGCAGACGTTGCCATCGACCGTAAAGTTCTGGCTGACCTGGCCGTACATGATATGGCTGCGTTTACAAAGATCGCTGATAAAGCTAAAGAGGCACTTGCAGCATAACTTATTGTTAGTTATGGCTGTAAGTCAGGTCTACAGGTGGTGAATACCTGAACCATACTGCCAAATAGTTTTGATCAGTACAAAAGGGGAGCGTGCTCCCCTTTTCTGTGTAAGTTAGAAAAGATTTTCAGCCGCGAAGGACGCAAAAGGCGCAAAGGTTTTTAAAGTATAAAAAGATTCTTTGTTTGCGAATTTTGCGTCCTTTGCGGCAAAAATATTTTTCGTGTCGGGCCAAGTACCGCAATAGAACAAAAACAACACCTCTATACGGGAGTTAAAGCGTGGATTTACAAAAGTTAACCGCAGATGCACTTTCAGCAGTTAATGCGGCTGACGATCTGGACGTTCTGGACCAGATTCGAGTGGATTACCTGGGTAAAAAGGGTGAACTGACGTCTTTATTGAAAACACTGGGTCAACTGCCGGCTGAAGAGCGAAAAGCCGCAGGCCAGGACATCAATAATGCCAAACGTGAAGTGCAACAGGCACTGGAATCGCGTAAGCAGACACTGGAAGCGGAAAAGCTGAACGCCCGCCTGGCCAGCGAAAAAGTCGATGTTACTTTACCCGGTCGCGGTCAGACGGCCGGTGGTCTACATCCTGTCACCAAAACCATGGAGCGCATCGAGAACCTTTTCTCCCGTCTTGGTTTTACCGTTGCCCAGGGACCTGAGATCGAAGATGATTTTCATAACTTCGAAGCCTTAAACATCCCGTCGCATCACCCGGCGCGTGCCATGCACGATACCTTTTACTTTGATGCAAATACCCTGCTGCGCACCCACACTTCACCGGTGCAGGTGCGTCATATGGAAACCAACAAACCGCCTCTGCGCATCATCGCACCGGGCCGTGTCTATCGTTGTGATTCTGATCTCACGCATACCCCGATGTTCCATCAGGTGGAAGGCCTGCTGGTGGATGAGAACGTCAGCTTTGCTGATCTCATGGGTACGCTGGCGGATTTCCTCAAACAGTTCTTTGAGAATGAGGACCTGAAAACCCGTTTTCGTCCTTCTTACTTCCCGTTCACCGAGCCATCTTCGGAAGTCGATATACAGTGCGTGATGTGTGAAGGCGAAGGTTGCCGTGTATGTGGTCATACCGGCTGGCTGGAAGTTTTAGGCTGTGGCATGGTGCACCCGAAGGTATTTGAATCTGCCGGTATCGATACCGAGAAATATTCCGGTTATGCCTTTGGCATGGGTGTGGAGCGGCTGGCGATGTTACGTTACGGCGTAAACGATCTGCGTCTGTTCTTCGAAAATGACCTGAAATTCTTGCAACAGTTCAGCAACGGTTCGCGTCAGTCGCAGGCGGGGAAATAGAGATGAAATTCAGCGAAAAATGGTTAAGAACCTGGGTTAATCCATCGATCTCAACGCAGGAGATGTGCGACCAGCTGACCATGGCAGGTCTGGAAGTGGATAGTGTTGAGCCAGCAGCGGGTGATTTTTCCGGTGTTGTTGTGGCGCGAGTCGAATCCATGGAAAAACACCCGGATGCCGACAAATTAAATGTCTGTCAGGTCAGCGATGGCACTGAAACAAAACAGATCGTCTGTGGTGCTGCTAATGTTCGGCCGGGTCTGATTATTCCTATGGCAACTGTTGGTGCGGTATTGCCGACACCTGATGGCAAATCCTGGAAGATAAAACCGGCCAAACTGCGCGGTGTCGAGTCATTTGGTATGTTGTGTTCCGAGCAGGAACTGGGCCTGGCCGATAGTGCGGAAGGCCTGATGGAATTACCGGAAGATGCGCCGCTGGGGCAGGATATCCGTGAGTACCTGCAACTGGATGATGACATCATCGAGCTCGATCTGACACCTAACCGTGGCGATTGCCTGAGCATAGCCGGTGTCGCCCGTGAACTGGGCGTGCTCAATCAGTGCGAGGTTACCGAGCAGGTATGGGCACCATATAAGCAGACCATCGAAGATAAATTTCCGGTTGAAATCTTAAGCGACAGGGAGGCTGATAAAGCCTGTACCAGTTATGCTTGTCGTATCATCAAAGGTATCGATGCGAAAGCGCAGACGCCACTGTGGATGCTGGAGCGCCTGCGCAGAGCAGGCATCCGTGGCCTGAGCCCGGTGGTCGATATCACCAATTATGTGATGCTCGAGCTGGGGCAGCCGATGCACGCCTTTGACCTGCAGAAGCTGGATGGGAAAATAAATGTTCGTTTTGCTAATAACTCAGAAAAAGTTACACTTTTAGACGGTAAAAGCATCGAACTGCAGGAAAACACCCTTGTTATTGCCGATAACTCGAAAGTGCTGGCTATTGCTGGCGTGATGGGCGGAGAAGATTCAGCGGTGGATGATTCAACGGTTGATATCTTCCTCGAAAGCGCTTTCTTCGTGCCGCAGATTGTCGCCGGTAAAGCCCGCAGCTACGGTCTGCACACAGATTCTTCACATCGCTTCGAGCGCGGTGTCGACAGCCAGTTGCAGGTGCATGCTATAGAACGTGCCACTGAACTGGTCCGCGAGATCTGTGGCGGTGAAGTCGGCCCGGTCTGTGAACATAAAACGGCCTCACATCCTGAAGAGGGGCTGCCTATCCATCTGCGTTCTACCCAGATCAAACGTGTTCTCGGTATCGAACTGTCGGAAGATGAGGTTACCGAGATCTTCCAGCGCCTTGGTATGGAAGTAAAAGTGTATCCTGACGGCTGGCTGGTGAAAGCACCCAGCTTCCGTTTCGATATCGAGATCGAAGCTGATCTGCTGGAGGAAGTTGTACGTGTCTACGGTTATAACAATATCCCGCGCACATGTCCGAGCTATCACTCCATCATTCAGGCACAGCCGGAAGCTGAAAACTCGATCAACGAGTTAAAACGCTGCCTGGTTAACCGCGGTTATTTTGAAGCCATCAGCTACAGTTTTGTGGATCCTAAATGGCAAAAGATTCTCGATCCTGACACCGCTACCATCGCGCTGGCGAACCCTTTGTCGTCAGAGATGTCAGTGATGCGTACCACCATGTGGGCAGGCCTGCTGAACGCGTTGAAACACAATGTTAACCGTCAGCAGAGCCGTGTTCGCCTGTTTGAGACGGGTCTGTGTTTCAGGCC
>JADFWE010000186.1 GCA_015222915.1 Pseudomonadota bacterium
GGCAACTGATGTTTGTGACGATAGGCAAGCCAGGCAAATGCCATGGCTTCGACCCAGTCGGGATGGACCCCCAGTTTTTCAGTGGTGGCCACCGGTATTTTTGTCATTGCCTGTAGGCGGCGCATTAACTCGGCATTGTGTATGCCGCCGCCGCAGATATAGATCTCTGCACAATCGGGTGCGTGCTGGTTGATCGCACGGATGATCGATGCGGCAGTCAGATCACACAATGTACTCTGCATGTCAGCATCGGATATGTTGGTGATAGAAGGATTGGTAGCGCCAGCTCCCTGTTTGATTTCGCTCAGCCAGCTGAGATTGAAATATTCAAAACCAGTACTCTTGGGCGGCGCTAACTGGAAGTAATCATCCATTAAGAGATGGGCAAGTAAGACCGCGTTGGTTTTGCCACTGGCCGCCAGGGCGCCGTCGCGATCAAAACTCTGCTGTCTCTGTTGTGACATCCAGGCATCCATCAGCGTGTTGCCAGGGCCGCAATCAAAGCCGGTTACAGCCTGCTCTTCATCAGCAGGCAGGTAAGTGATGTTGGCGATGCCGCCTATATTGACGATAACCCTGCTCAGTTCATCGGTCCTGAACACAGCCTGATGGAAAGCGGGGGCCAGCGGTGCACCCTGGCCACCGGCCTGAATATCGGCTGTCCTGAAATTTGAAATAACATCGATGCCGGTTTTCTCTGCCAGCGCCTGGGCTTTGCCTAACTGCAATGAGAAAGGGTTTTCGATATCGGGGCGATGGCGGATGGTCTGGCCGTGGTTACCTATGGCGATGATATCTTCTGCCTGATAAGCAGTGCTCCCGATTAGTTTCATACAGGCTTCGGCAAATACTTCTGCGCAGTGAACATCGAGACAGGGAGTTGGTGTATCTTCTGCTGAAAGTGAGCTCAGTTCTTCGTCAGCAAGATCGCGAGCTTCTATCAGTTCCTGTTGCACGGCGTCAGGCCAGGGGTGGCTGTAGGTGTCTAAGAGTTCGGGTTGCGTTGAGGAGAAATCAACCAGTGCAGCATCGATCCCATCCATGCTGGTTCCAGACATCAGCCCGATGTAGATTTCAGGCTTTGAGTTCGTCATATCTGCCTGTGTCAGAAGCTGTACTTGAGAGAGGCTTGTTCTGGTGCCAGGTTCTGATTATTCGGTATCAGCCAGGCTCGTGTCGGCGAGGGCAACCTGCTGGTTTCTGGCGAGCAGATCCAGCTGTGCAAACACAGGGTCGGTGGACAGCTCGAAATCAGCCATGTAACGTTTGGGTACCGGATTTGAAACAGGCAGCTTAACGGTAAGCGGATTTCGGTGCACGCCGTTGACGCGGAATTCATAATGCAGGTGCGGGCCGGTAGCCAGGCCGGAGCTGCCGACGTAGGCGATGGTCTGTCCCTGTTTTACTTTTGAGCCGTTTCTGAGCTTGCGGTTGTAGGTCTTCAGGTGCGCGTAGAGCGTAGTGTACTTGCTGCCGTGCTGAATGATCATCACTTTGCCGTAACCGCCTTTTTTACCTTTGAAGATGACTTTACCGTCACCAGCAGCGTAGATAGGGGTGCCGCGTTTGGCTGCATAATCCACCCCTTTGTGAGAGCGGAATTTGTGTAGCACCGGATGGTAACGACTAACGGTAAAACGCGAGCTGATGCGTGAGAAATTTACCGGTGTGCGCAAGAAGGCTTTTCTCATGCTCTTGCCATCAGGTGTGTAGAACTCACTGCTGTTTGTCTGCGGGTTGGTATAACGAACTGCGCGATAAGCTTTGCCGTCGTTGATGAATTCTGCAGCCAGGATATCGCCATCAGAAATCTTCTCGCCGTTACGGTAGATCTCTTCGTATAAGACAGTAAAACTGTCACCCTTACGGATGTCCAGAACGAAATCGATGTCCCAGCCGAATACGCTGGCCAGTTCCATGATGATGTTCTGTGAGATGCCGGCTTCCTGTGCAGCGAGATACAGTGAAGAGGTGATAACACCTTCCGCGTGTGCTTCGCGGGTCTCCAGCTGGTGGTTATAGGTTTTAGCGACCAGTTCACCGTGTTCGCGCTCGACCATGAGATAGGATTTATGGTCGATGTCATAACGCAGTGCCTGCAGAACGCCGTCTTTATCAGACAGGATACGGATGGTGTCTTTCGGGAAAATTTTGGTCAGGGTCTTTACAGAGTCACCTGATTTCATCAGTTCATCAAGCTGTACGGCTTCGAGCTTTGCACGTTTAAATAAACGTGCCAGATTGTCGCCGGATTTTACGGTGAATTCGCGCCATTCTTTTGCTGGTTGATTATTCGCGTCATCCAGAATCTTCTGTTGCGCCTGTAACTCGGGAAGGCTTAAAGAAAAACTGTCGCGAGCCATCTCTTCAGACGATGTGGTGACCGTTTTAAACGGCAGTGATTCACCGCTCGCGCTCTTCAGGTCCTGATCGATATCGAGGTCGAACTGTGCGCTGTACTGGTTGTTATTCTGGCTGTTTTCTGTGTTCGTGCTGGCAATAACAACACCGATACCGGTAAATGCGGCGGCAAGTAATACCCAGCGCAGCCGTATATGGCGCTGTGGGCGATTCTGTTGCTGAGGGCGAAAATCTTTGCTAATCAAGGACATGGGCAGTAATCGGGCGTTTGTAAAAGGGGATGAATTTTGTTATTTAGTATGTTCTGAATGTAGCCGTTAAACCGGCTTCGGTCAATGATAAACATCAATTTAAATCGTATTGTAATTAAATAGTTACTTTATACTTCTAATGAGTAGTTGAGAAAGCATCCAAGCGCGAGTATCTTATACACCTTTTTAGCCAGAAACCAGTCAGGAATTCAATCAGTAATGAAATCACCAGATATGAAAACAGTGGAAGAACAGTTAGCCTTGATCCAGCGTGGAGCAGATGAAATTCTTGTTGAGAAGGAACTGGTTGCCAAGTTAAAAGAGGGCCGCCCACTGCGGATCAAGGCTGGTTTTGACCCGACCGCACCTGATCTGCACCTGGGGCATACCGTGCTGATCAATAAATTGCGCCAGTTTCAGGATCTCGGTCATGAGATATCGTTCCTGATCGGTGATTTTACCGGCATGATCGGCGACCCTACTGGAAAATCAGCCACGCGTCCTCCCCTGACGCAGGAAGATGTCGAGAGAAATTCCGAGTCATATCGGCAGCAGATCTTCAAGATTCTCGATAAGGAAAAAACCAAAGTCGTGTTCAATTCCGAATGGATGAGCAAGATGA
>JADFWE010000187.1 GCA_015222915.1 Pseudomonadota bacterium
CTCGGCCGTATCTTTTTCCAGCTGGCTGTTGCCACCCGTTAGCACAACCTGAAAATCATATCGTTCAGAGATGATATTGGCTACCGCAGCATAGCCTTCGCTGCTCCAGTTACGCCAGTTTTTTGATCTGGCGACGGCGCAGGGGTTGATGATAAATAGCTTTTTATCTGTTGCGAGTTTTATTTTTAGCGATGTTACCGCAGACTGATTTACCGGCAGCTGCCAGTCGATAACCGGTTCGAGGTCAAAATAGCGGGGGAATTCAAGAAAGCTGTCCAGTACATGCTGCCGTGTCGACCGCGGTTCGATGTACTGATTACAGAATAAAGACTGCAGGTCTTTCGCGCGGGTTTTGTCAAAGCCCAGTTTGATGGTTGCCGGGATAAACATGCTGGCAACCGAGGCGCGGATCGACAGCTGCATGTGCAGCAGGATATCGAAGCTTGTGCCATCGAGATGCTGCTTTACCTGCCTTTTAAGGTCGAGATAGGCAGAGAGTCCGGTATTCTTGTCAAAGATAATAAAATGTACATCCGCGATAGCTTTCACCAGCTGATATTCTGTTTTACCGATAATCCAGGTGATCTTTGTTTTAGGCCAGTGTGCCTGCAGGGTTCGCAAAGTCGGTAAAACATGCGTAATATCACCCAGTGCAGAAAGCCTGAGCAGGCATAAACTTTCTGGCGGATTCGACCTGGAAAAACCTCGAGAAGATGTCATTGGATAATCAGTTTAAAATTTACAGCGAAGGCGATTCATATATTTTATATGACGCTGGTCTCCTGACTCAGCCATCAGTACAGTTATTTGACCGTGATTATCACACTAATCAGCAGGCTCAGCAAAATAATTCACCAGCAGAGTCTTCACCAGGTATCGGGCGAGCCAGAGTAGTGTATTTTCACCACGAAGGCAGAGCGTTGGTATTGAAACACTATTATCGCGGCGGTGCTGTTGCCCGTATCTTAAAGGATCAGTACCTGGGGTTTTCGATAGAGAAATCCCGTGCCTTTAAAGAGTGGCGGTTGCTTAAGAAGATGCGGAAACTGGCGCTGCCGGTACCCGATGCTGTAGCAGCGCATGTGCAGAAGAATCTGTTTTTTTACCGGGCAGATCTGATTACTGAAAAGGTGGCTGATAGCCAGACACTGGCTGACATCCTGAGCGAGAGAAAATTGCCACCGGAAATGTGGTCGAAGATCGGCGCTACTATCAAGTTGTTCCATCTGCATGATATCTACCATGCTGATCTGAATGCCAGAAACATCCTGTTGACAGACGATGCTGAGGTCTATCTTATCGATTTTGACAACAGTTATATCCGTACGGGTTCAGCGTCATGGAAGATGGCAAATCTTTCCCGCTTAAAACGTTCTTTGATGAAATTCAAGAGGAGTATGAGTGCTTTTGATTTTTATGCGGAAGACTGGTCGGCCTTGCTGGAAGGCTATAAATAAGAGGTCAGGCTCCCTGACTGGTTTAAACAGTCTTGTGTTCTGTCTGGTTTCTGCCCGAGCGTTTTGCTTTATATAAAAGTTTATCAACCTCTTCGTAGATAGAGGTCTTGTCAGCTGTTTTGTTACGGATGCTGAGTAATCCCATCGAGATGGTCAGTAAGCACGTGTCTTTATTACCAGTATGCTCGATGCCCAGTTTTTCTATATCTCCCCGAATCCTGTCAGCGAGGATCTTTGCACTGCTGTCATCGCGTGTCCAGAACAGCAGGCAGAATTCTTCGCCGCCGATCCTGAAGGCATAGTCATCGGGACGTCTCATGGCACTGTCGATGATGTTTGCTACAAGCTTCAGCGATTTGTCACCTTCCGGGTGGCCATAGATATCGTTGTAGGACTTAAAGAAATCGATATCGATAATCGCAATATTCAACATGCGACTCTGGTCTTCTGATGATTGCAGCTGTTCTGAGAATGTTTCTTCAAATTTACGCCGGTTAAATATTCCGGTCAGTGCGTCGATATATGATAGTGATTCCAGTTCGCTGTTTTTCATCGACAGCCTGGAGCTTCTCTCTTCAAACTGCGTAACATCGAGCATGATACCAACGATGCCGGCAACTTCTCTGGATTCGGTAAGGATGGTTGATTTATAAAATTGAAATGTCCGGGTCCTGTTATCAGAGCATTTGACTTCACCTGTATAGCTCTGTGAGCCAGGGTTATCAAACAGGTACTGGTCTTTTTCTGCGTATATATCAGCAAGTTCGCTCGGTATCTGATCAGGAAGGTCAAAAAGTGATTTACCGACGATCTGTTTATGGTCGATGCCCAGTATTGTTTTTGAGAATGCCTGATTGCAGTGGCGGTATACGCCACTCCTGTCTTTATAGAATATGGGACTGGGAATGGTGTCGATGATGATCTTCAGAAACTGCAGGTCTTCAAAGACCTGCTCGCTGAGATTGTTGATATCACCTGCAGTTTTTTCCAGTGATTTTATTCTGGCTTCAAGTTCTTCGTAGCCTGGTTTCTTGGGCATGGTTTCCAGTCGATCCTATTGATTGGTTATGTCAGCTTCGTTCAGTTGTTTGAGTATTATAGCGCTGTAGTTTTCCAGTATGCCTTCAGCGCTTTTTGTTAGGTCACATGTGTTCTCTTGCAATGATAGTCGATCAGCATCATTGTTCAACAATCGGTTAAGGCAGTCGCCAATCTCTTCGTAGGAACTAAGCTGGATTATCGCGTTGCTGTCTAGCATCAATGCCAGCTCTTCCGTGAAATTTTCCATGTAGGGGCCGGTGATGATCGCACGGTTAGCACTGGCGGGCTCGAGGATGTTGTGACCGCCAACGGCTACGAACGACCCGCCCATGATGACAAGTTTCGCATGTGGAAAATAGCTATTAAGTTCGCCGATGCTGTCGAGTAAAAACACCTTGGTCTCTGCTGTAATGGCCTGCTGTTTGCTGCGTACAGCGATATGTCTGCATGACAGCTGCTTAATGATGCTTGCACTTCGCTCTGGATGTCGCGGTGCGATGATGAGTAGTTCGTCGCGATCCAGTTGCTGCCATATCCTGTAGATCTGCAGCTCTTCGTTTTCGTGGGTGGACGCGACAAGGACATACTCACGACCGGCCGTGTCGATTTCAGTCTCGCCCTGATTTTCATTCTCTTGTCCGTAGGATAAGACCGTGGTGAGTTTCAGGTTGCCGGTGTTGGTGACGATATCCTCTGCAGCGCCAAGCTGGGCATAGGCTTCTGCATCTTTTTCTGTACGAGCGTAGACAGCGGTGACCCGGGACAGGGCGGTTTTAAGTAGAGCCTTTATCCAGCTGTTAGCCGATGTGGTCTTGCTGGATAAACGTGCATTGATGATGCGGACGGGAATTTCATCGTTATGGCAGACAGTGAAAAGGTTTGGCCAGATCTCGGTCTCCATGACATAGAGCGCAGTCGGCTGCGTCGTTCCTATAAAACGGCTGATGCTGCTAACCCAGTCGAAAGGCAGGTAACTGTGGAACAGGTAATCGAGATCCTGTCGTTTGACTATTCTGCTGCCGGTGTCGGTGTTGGTAGTAACAATAAACTTTAGTTGCGGTGCATTCTGGTGAAGATCTTTTAGCAGGGGTAGCAGGGTGATCACTTCTCCGACAGAGGCGCAGTGAAACCATAGTCCATGTTTGGGCAAACCGGAATAATTAAAGCCGAGGTGCTGCCAGAAAAATCGCCGGCTTTTTTTATTGATAGACAGCCATGATAGATAAAGGAATATAAGCGGAGTGAGAATGACAAGTAAGAGACGGTAGGCGGGCATGGCTTCGATTATAGGTGGGACTGGTAGATGCTTGGACTGTTATCAGCGGTCTTTTTAAATCGCTTGTGTGACCAGAGGTATTGCTCTGGCTGTTGATAGACCATCTCTTCGATGACCTTGTTGATGCGCGCACTGTCAGCCATTATGTCACCGGTCGGGTAGTTGTCCAGTTCGGGCAGGATGATGAGTTTGTAACCTTTGTTGCCGGCGAGCCGAACCGGATAAAACGGTACCACAGCGGCACCGGTTATCCTGGACAGTTTTGCCGTGGCGGTGAGGGTGGAAGCGATACCGCCGAGAAAAGGTGTGAATACGATATCCTGATCGGCGAAGTCCTGATCGGGGCCGTACCAGGTCACATAGCCGTCTTTCAAACCACGAATAAATGCCCTTACATTCCGGGTTTCGATGAGCTCACTACCCATCCTGGAGCGGTAATGCATCATCAGTGTGTTGAATAGAGGGTTGTGCGCCCTTTTAAATATCGCATTAGGTTTATCGAGGTATAAGCTGATCAGGAACCCCCCTATTTCAAGTGTGGTGAAATGACCGGTCAACAGGATCACGCCTTTGTTTTTTGCCACTGCCTGTTCCAGGTGTTCCATTCCTTCGATCTGGCATATCTTTTTCAGGGCGCGCTCTGACCAGAACCAGGCCATGCCCATCTCGAAGATCGATAGCCCCAGGCTTCTGAAAGAGGCTTTGGTCAGGGCGGTTATCTGATCGTCACTATAGTCGGGGTAAGCCTGCTTCAGATTGATACGGGCAACGCGGCGCCTGGACGATGCCAGGCGGTAGATAAGCATGCCCAGTGCCGGGCCGATGATGTGTATGACAGAAAGTGGCAGGAAGCTGCTCAGGCGCAGGATGCCGATGCCCAGCCATGTCGGCCAGTGCTTCGGGGCCAGATACGAGCTCAGCTGTAAAGATTTGTCGGGCGTTTTATTCACCAGTATCGATCGTTAGATGGCAGGCGTGCAGATGCGGTTACTGTTCGGTCTGTGATTCTTCGGCAGGTCTGGTGATAAGCCATTGATTGATTGCATCGACATCGCTCGGCGTCAGGATGCCAGCGACCTGTTTTAATACCAGGCTGTCGGTCAGATAGGTGTAACGTGCCTCCGAGTAATCGCGTTGGCTGCTGTATAGCTGGCGCTGTGACAACAGTACGTCAACACTGGTACGGGTACCGGCGTCGTAGCCGGCCAGCGTGGCATCCAGTGATGTCTGGGTAGAGATGACCGCCTGCTTTCTTGCTTTGACGTTGGCGATGTCTGCCTCCAGGCTCAGGTAGGCACTGCGGATGAGGCCGATGGTGCGACGATTCTCCTGTTCGAGCAAGGCTTTTGCCTGGTCCAGCTCAGATACTTTCTGGCGCACTGTTGAACTGGTCAGACCACCAGTGTAGATGGGGATATCAAGATTTAAAATAACCCGCGCATCGGTGTTCTCGTTGGCCGGGATGGGCAGGCCCGAGAAGGTACGGTC
>JADFWE010000188.1 GCA_015222915.1 Pseudomonadota bacterium
GGGTGCTTAGCTCAGCTGGTAGAGCGTCGCCCTTACAAGGCGAATGTCGGGGGTTCGACTCCCTCAGCACCCACCATTTTCGGACCGGTAGTTCAGCTGGTTAGAATGCCGGCCTGTCACGCCGGAGGTCGCGGGTTCAAATCCCGTCCGGTCCGCCAAATAGTTGACTATGCCGCGACAAGGTTTCCTTGTCGCGGCATTTGTCATTTTGTCCCGGTATAATCATCTCAGTGATGAACGCCACACGATTTTTATTCCGGTTTTCCATCGAAGATCTTTCAACGGCTTAACTTTTTAACGGCTCAACTTTGACTCATTCTGAGTGAAGTCCTGAATATTGATTAATAAAGTTGATTTATTTTTGCGATATTCCATACAAACACAATGATTTAGGTATAATCCCGCTCTATACTAAATTTTCTTATCTATATACATTCGATTTAAACTTTCAGACAAAAAATACTATGTTACAGGCTATAAATGATCGCATTAAGGGATGGCTGGGCATCGCCATTGTTATTTTGATTGGCTTGCCGTTTGCGCTATGGGGGATCCAGTCTTATCTGGATGATACCGGTCCGCAATATGCTGCCAAGGTCAACGGAACAGAGATCTCTGCTCAGGAATTCGAGCGTTCTGTCTCAATGCAGCGACAGGCTTTGGTACGTCAGAGCGGCGGCAAGTTACCGATGGAAGAGAGTGCTTTACGACAGCGCACCTTAAGCCAGCTGATCAATCAGCGCCTGCTCGAAGAAACCACCTATAACAACGGCTACCGCATTTCGAACACGGTGTTATCGGAAAGGATAAGACAGCAGTTTACGGTCGATGGTGTCTTTGATCGTGAGCGTTTTGAGATGGGTGTGGCATCGATCGGTATGTCGATCCCTGGATATGAACAGGCGCTAAGAAATGAGCTGCGTCTGCAGCAGATGCAGACGGCTATCTCAAATACTGCTTTTGTAACAAAGCATGAAGTTGAAGAGCTCGCACGTCTTGATCAGCAGACCAGGGACATCAGCGTCGCAACCTTTAATGTCGAGCATTTCTCTACCGCGGCAAAACCAGCAGCAGAAGAGATTCAGCAGTACTACGAAGACAACAGTCAGCGTTTTATGATGCCTGAAAAAGTCAGGATCGACTACGTCGAGATCACTGCGGACAGTCTCGCAGAGGGTATAGCCGTTGACGAAGAACAGGTCAAAAAGATGTACGACGATTACGTTGCCGTCATCAGTAAACGTGAGGAACGTAGAGCCAGTCATATACTGATAAATACTTCCGAAGATAAAGCGGCCGCTAAAATCGAAATAGAAGCACTGAAAAAAGAGCTCGATAACGGTGCTGATTTTTCCGATCTGGCAAAGAAAAACTCTCAGGATACGGCTTCGGCAGTCAACGGTGGTGATCTGGACTGGGTTGCTATCGGTGAAATGGTGAAACCTTTTGAGCAGGCATTGTTTGAACTGAAAAAAGGCGAGATCAGTGGCATCGTCGAAACACAGTTCGGCTATCATCTGATCAAACTGGCCGATGTCAGGAGTGAAGCAGTGCAGCCGTTAGCGATCAAACGTTATGAGTTTGAGGATGAGCTGAAAGCCGATAGCGTCGCCTCGATATTCTATGATCTGAGTGAGCGGCTGGCGTCGATCGCTTATGAGAATCCGGATAATCTCGATCTCGTGGTCGAAGACCTTGGCCTGAAGATCCAGAGCAGTGATTACATTACCCGCTCTGATGGTGAAGGTATTGCAAAAGATAACAAGGTTAGAACAACTGCTTTCTCTGCGGCTGTTCTCGATGAGGGTGGTAACAGTGATGTTATCGAACTATCACCGACACATGTCGTTGTGCTTCGGGTGAGCGAGCATATTCCGGCGAAACCTGTCCCGTTACAGGAAGTGAGCTCCAGGATCGAAAATATCCTGAAGGTAGAGAACGGGCATAAACAGACCATGGCAGCCGCGCTGGAGATAAAGGCGAAAATCGAAGCAGGTGAGCCTCTCGAAAGCCTGAAAGGTGATGGTTTCAGTGTCGAGATTATCACGACATTAAGTCGTATCGATGTCGCTAAGGCCGGTGATCCTTCGATCTTGCAGATCGCGTTTGCGTTGCCCGTGTCACAGGCTGAAGGTGCGACACCAGCCAAAAAAGCGGTCAAGGAAATTGATTTAATGTCAGGTGATGTCGCGCTGGTAGTGCTGGATAAGGTTAACAGTGTCGATGAGATCGCACAGGATAAGCTGGAGATAGTTAAGAGCCAGGTACTGCGTGATAACGTATTACGTGATTATTCCAGTGCCCTGTTAGCTATCAAAGACAATGCTGAAATCGAAACGAATAAGCGAGTAATCGAGTAGGTAAGGGTCGTAACCCGGGTTGGTATATTCAGATAGTGTCATGCTTGATACTTCCGGTTACGGCTAGAAGCGGACATCAAGAAAAGACCATATTTCTCGCGCAGAGCCGCAGAGACGCGAAGATAAAAACATTGTTTTAA
>JADFWE010000189.1 GCA_015222915.1 Pseudomonadota bacterium
CCGGCGATTCTCAGTATTTCCTTCATCCGTGGAGGTCAAATAGTGAATAGTGAGTTTTAAAACTAACTGCTGGTTAGCTCACGTTTTTTAGGCTTTATGTTTTGTGTTGTTCACTATCTTTAATGGTATTTCTCAGTAGTGATATGCCCCGGCTCCCGCCGGCGGTGTTTTCTTAAACCACGCTTTTTCAGGCACTCGGTTACGCTGCTGATCATCGCTGAATTGCCGCACATCATGATATGCGAATCCTGTTCGTTGATGGTGAAACCGGTGCGTTTCTCCAGAGAGTCATCTTCGATACTGGCGGGTATGCGCTGGTCTAAGGCGTCATCGACCTTCTCACGGGTAATGAAGGGCGTATAGATAAATTGTGCCTGGTGCTGCTCTGCTATTTCTGCGATCTGCTGCTGGTAAGAAAGTTCTGAGCTGTCCCTGACAGAAAACCCGAGCACGACTTTCTCAAAACGCTGCCAGACTTTTTCTGTTTTAAGGATGGAGAGAAATGGGCCGACACCCGTGCCGGTGGCCAGCATCCACAGGTGTTTACACTCCGGGACTTCATCTACCGTTAAAAAACCATTGGCCCGGTCGGTGACAAAGATCTCATCACCGGTTTCAAGCGCGGCCAGTTTTGGACTTAGTGGTCCCTCCGGTACGATATTAAAATAGATCTCCAGGTATTCATCGCCCGGCTTGCTGACCAGGGAGTAGGGCCGGGCAACACGTTCGCCATCTATATCCATCGCAACACGTACGAACTGCCCGGCTTCAAAATTGCTGAAATCAGTGCTGATACGCAGCGAGAACAGTCTTTCATTCCACTGTATTTTTTCTGTCACCTTGCCGCTTAACCAGTCTGCCATCTCGATTCCTCTTTTCTACCTGTTGTATTTCTGGGGGGATGCGTGATACTACACACCATGATTACCTTACATCCTCAACTTAAAAAAGACTGTATCCCGCTCGGCGAGTTCAACCTGTGTACCCTTTTGTTGCTGAATGATAGCAACTACCCATGGTTTATCCTGCTGCCCAATCGTGAGAACATCAGCGAGATGCATCACCTTTCAGCCGACGATCAGCAGCAGCTGATGTCGGAGTCGATGTATTTCAGCCGATGCCTGGAACAGGTCTTTCAGCCCGACAAGATCAACATCGCTGCGCTGGGTAATGTGGTGCCGCAGCTACACGTCCATCATATCGCCAGGTACACGGCTGACGCCAGCTGGCCTGCACCGGTGTGGGGAGCGGTGAGTGCTGTGCCCTATACGAAGGAGGCAATCGTAACCATTAACGATCAGCTGTCTGACTGGTTTAAGTGTAACCTTGATCTAGATCAGGACATAAGCTTTTTATGGTTCGAAAAAACGTGGTAAGCCACAAGGCGTTATTTTTCGTTGAAAATGTCTGCTATAATCTGCGCTAATAATTAAAAAGTAACTCTCGTCAGCAGCAGTCAATAACATCACTTAAAGTTAGGCCTTTCATTCAGGTCTCTCGAATTTTTTATCTTCATCATGACATTATTTAAATACCGCGCAGACCGCATCCCCGTTTTAATCATCAGCCTGCTTTTTGCACTCGATATCGCCGCTTATCTGCTGCTCGATAATATCTGGTTATTGATCGCCTACTGGTTGATCATGATTCCGCCAAAAGGTGTCATCTGTGCCTGGAACCATCACCATCAGCACCTGCCTACGTTCAGGAGTACCCCGCTGAACTATCTGCTGGAGCAGATGTATGCCCTGCAGACCGGTGCTACATCCAAATTGTGGGTGCTGCACCATGTGCTGGGGCATCACCACCATTATCTCGACCAGACCAAGGATGAGAGTCGCTGGAAAGATAAACAGGGTCATATCATGGGCCGCTTCAGATACTCGATGGATGTCATGCTGACGGCTTACTACCGCGCTTATCAGGTTGGCAAGCGGCACCCGCGTCCGCTAAAAATATTTTTGATCGCATCGACCATCACTGCATTAGTCATCGCCGGTCTGGTCTGGTACCGGCCGATACCTGCTCTATTTGTTTTTGTTATCCCGATGATCAGCAGCCTGTTCTTCACCGCGTGGGTCACCTACGCACACCATGCCGGTCTCGATGTCGACAACGACTTCGAAGCCTCGTATAACATAATGACGCCGATCTACAACACCCTGACCGGCAACCTCGGCTACCATACCGCGCACCACCATAAACAGGGGCTGCACTGGTCGTTGCTGCCGGAGCTGCACGAGAAGATCAAGGACAAGATCCCGCAATATCTGTACAAAACCGATCATCTGGGTTCAGGTTTTCTAAAGACTTAAATCAGATATTACCGCTACTGACACAAAGGAGAAGTTATTCGTCTTTCGTTATTCGTCGTTCGTAAAAAACACCAAACAGTAGGGACTGCATAGCCACTGGTTCATTTCGTTTTTTTAGCTTTTAACGAACGACGAATAACGAACGACGGCCAACGTCTCTTTCTAGCCGTTTTCAGACATACGCAAAAAAACATCCGACGTTTAGTGCAGAGAACTCTCACTACCCCACATCTTGTTATAA
>JADFWE010000002.1 GCA_015222915.1 Pseudomonadota bacterium
ACCCTACGAAAACTAAAAGCTTTTCCTCGGCGTCTCTGCGCCTCGGCGGTGAAGTTTTTTAATCCTTGTGGATGTCGCCTTTCTGTCACGAATAGACATCGAGCCACGCTCAGAATAACGTTGTTAATCCTCTGCCAGAAACTCGATAATCTTCCTTTCACACCAGTAGTCAGAACGGTTCGCAACAAAACCAACGTGACCGCCATTTTTCGTCAACAAAAAATCAACAGCATCGCTCAGTTCAATGTCTTCAGGTTTGCTGTCCTCAAACATAAAAGGATCATCTGAAGAGTGGATGATTCGGGTCGGCACACGGATATCTTTTAGAAACTGCCGGCTGCTGCACCTGTCATAATAATCCTGCGCACCGGCGAAACCGTGAAGAGGCGCAGTGACCTTATCATCGTAATCCCAGAAACTTTTCAGCTGCTTCACATCGATATCTATAGGCGATGTCATTTTTTTAAATTTCTCTGTATAGGTTTTTCTCAGAGAGACCAGGAGGTGGTCGCGATAGATTTTCGAGAAACCCGACTCCAGCCGTTTTGCCGCATCACCCAATCGGAATGGCACAGAGACAGCGACCGCCTTTTTCAGAATATTTTTATCAGCGGTTTCTCCTAACCACTTGAGTAGAACATTGCCGCCCAGAGAATAAGCCACGGCGGCATAAGGATAAAGGTCCGTGGTAGCTTTGATGTGTTCGACGATGCGGGCGACATCGCCGGTCTCACCGGAATGGTAAGCACGAGGCAGACGATTGACACGTCCACTACAGCCTCTGAAGTGCATGAATACGGGTCGATAACCAGCTGCCTCCAGCTGAAACATGATGCCATTGGCATAGTGTGAATCGATATTACCTTCCAGCCCATGCAGCACCAATACAATCCTGTCCGAGTCCTTCTTGCTCCAGCACAGGTCGATAAAATCGCCGTCATCGAGTTCGACCTGCTCCGTCCTCAGATCCAGTCTGTGGCGTTTTTTAAAGAACACCGGCCATAGCGTTTGCAGGTGTGGCGAGCGCAGCCACCATGGCGGTTTAAAATCTGTCACCTTCATTTATATAGCTGCGATGCGAGTCACTAGTCAAACGGTGTCGAACGTATCTGTTCGATGAGGGCTGAAGCCCGTCTATCACTCGATACTGAGTTTCCCAGTAAAAGATCGAACAGGGTCTGATCAGGATACGACAGTAACATTTCAAATACTGCGGCCTGCTCCATCGATAAAGCCGATGCTTTCTTGTCGACAAAATTATTCAACAGCAGGTCGAGTTCAAGCATGCCGCGACGGCATTGCCAGCGATAATTTGTTTGCTCAGCAGTCATAGTTCAACACGCGCATCACCTTTTCCAGCTTACGACCTCATTTGATGGTCTGCGCGTTTTCACTTTCTGTTCGCTGATACGGTAACCGAAAGCCAGCATATAGGAGATACCGTATTTACCGGTATCGATGTCAAACTCTTCGCTCAGCAAACGACCAGTCAGTCTCTGGTTAAAACCTTCTATGGGACAGGAATCGATGCCGATCATGGCAGCTGCTGTCATCATGTTTGCCAATGGTATGTAACACTGTTTAGATGCCCAGTCGAATAAGGTTCTTTCTGAATTAAGATCAAAATCACTTTTCTGAAAGTTTTCGTAAAAACTCGACCTGGTCTCGATGACATCTTCGGGAAGTCTCTGCACGTCACGCATAAAATCTTTTATATTTGGCGCATCATATTTTGTAAAAAAGCTTCTCTGTGTCAGGCCGAGGATGAAGTGACTGGCCGTATCCAGTTTTTCGGTGGCACCCCAGGCCCCTTCTTTCAATCTTGTCCGCAGCTCTCTGTTCTGCACGACCACAAAATGCCATGGCTCAAAACCAAACGAACTGGGCGAGAGGCGAGCCGTCTCCAGAATAAATTTTATATCGTCATCAGCGATAGTCTTCGTCTCGTCAAAAACCTTACAGGCATGGCGGAAGTAAAATGCATCCAGTATCTCTTTCTTATCGATCATAATTTCTCAACACCCATGGAGTGTTCTATACAGTGACTAGAGCGAACGTTTTACCATCTTGTGTTTGATCCTGCCGATGGCTTTGGTCGGGTTCAAGCCTTTTGGGCAGACCTGCACGCAGTTCATGATGGTATGACAGCGGAATAATTTGAAAGGACCCTCAAGATTTTCAAGACGGTTCTCGATATCCTGATCACGGCTATCCTCGATAAAACGTGATGCCTGCAGCAGAGCTGCCGGGCCTAAAAACTTGTCAGGGTTCCACCAGAACGACGGACAGGACGTCGAGCAGCAGGCGCATAATACGCATTCATATAAGCCATCAAGCTGTTCACGCTGCTGCGGTGTTTGCTTCAGCTCGACTTCCGGCATCGGGTCATTGACCACCAGGTAAGGTTTCACCGCACGATACTGCTTATAAAACTGATCCATATCGATGATGAGGTCACGGATCACCGGCAGTCCCGGCAGCGGTTTTATCTCTACCGGCTGTTTCAGACCATCGATCGCCGTGACACAGGCAAGGCCATTAATGCCATTGATGTTCATACCGTCAGAGCCGCAGACACCTTCGCCACACGAACGCCGGAAACTCAGCGTCTCATCCTGCTCATCTTTTATCCGCAACAAGGCTGCCAGCAGCATCATCCCCGGCTCGATGTCCTCAAGTTCATACTCCTGAACATAAGCTTCGGCATCCTTCTCCGGGTTGTATCGATAAATTTTAAATTTCACGGTCATGATCCACTGCTGTTAATAAACTCGCGGTTTCGGTGGAAAACTTGCCACCGACATCGGTTTTGTTCTCACCGGTTTATAATCCAGGCCGTTATCGAATGAATACAGACTATGCCGCATCCAGGCTTTGTCATCACGATCAGGGAAATCGATACGCGAATGAGCCCCCCGGCTCTCTTCTCTGGCAGCGGCAGAGTGGATGGTAGCAACCGCGACCGCCATCAGGTTCTCCAGTTCAAAGGCTTCGACCTTGGCAGTGTTAAACGTAAAACTACTGTCATCGATCTTTACGTTTTTCATGCGTAGCACCAGCTGCTCAACCCTCACCACGCCTTGCTCTAAAATCTCTTTGTTTCTGAATACACCGCAATGCTCTTCCATCACCTGCTTCAATTCTTTACGGAGTCCGGCAACCGTTTCGATCTTCTCACTGGATGATCCTCCGGCAGTGTTGTTATATTGCTGCGCTTTCTCAACGACCAGCTTCATCTGCTCCTCATCGAGTGCACGATGGTATTTGTTTTCCTGTAGATATTCGATTATGTGGTTTGCAGCCGCACGTCCGAACACCAGGATATCGAGCAGAGAATTTCCGCCCAGCCGGTTACCGCCGTGTACCGATACACAGGCACATTCACCGGCCGCATATAAACCGGCGACCGGTTCTTCCGGCGTATCTTTGACCGGTACCACGACCTGACCGAAACGGTTTGTCGGTATACCGCCCATGGTGTAATGCGCTGTCGGAAATACCGGTATCGGCGCTTCTGCCGGATCGATACCGAGAAAGGTGATACAGGTCTGGCGGATACCGGGCAGGCGTTTCTGGATGACCTCTTCACCCAGATGATCGAGTTTCAGCAGTACATGGTCCTTATTCGGCCCGCAACCACGTCCTTCTCTTATCTCGATCGCGATAGCACGACTGACGACATCGCGACTGGCAAGGTCTTTTGCCTTGGGCGCATAACGCTCCATCAAGCGCTCACCCTGGCCATTGACCAGATAACCGCCCTCGCCGCGAACACCTTCGGTGATCAGCATACCTCTGCCGGCGATACCGGTCGGGTGGAACTGAAAAAATTCCATATCCTGCAACGGTATACCTGCACGCATTGCCATACCCATACCATCACCGGTATTGATCAGCGCGTTAGTGGTGGTCTTGAACAGCTGCCCGGCACCGCCAGTGGCCAGCAATGTGGTCTTGGCTTCGATGACCATGATCTGGCCATCGTGGATATCAAACACAACCGCACCCAGCACATGACCATCCTGGCCTTTTAACAGATCGACCGCAAAATACTCATCGAAGAAGTGCGTTTTCGCACGGATGTTCTGCTGGTACAGACTGTGCAGGATGGCGTGGCCGGTACGGTCTGCAGCGGCACAGGTGCGCGCCGCCTGATCACCGCCGAAATCCTGACTCTGACCGCCGAAAGCACGCTGATAGATCTTTCCATTATCCAGTCTTGAGAACGGCACACCGAAATGTTCCAGCTCATAGACCGCTTTGGGTGCAGAGCGGCACATATATTCGATGGCATCCTGATCTCCCAGGTAGTCACTGCCTTTCACCGTATCGAACATATGCCAGTGCCAGTTATCCGGTAACACATTGGCCAGTGCTGCGTTCATGCCACCCTGAGCGGCCACCGTATGTGAACGTGTCGGAAAGACTTTTGACACGACGGCAACACTCAGATCAGCCTCGGCCAGTTTTAATGCTGCCCGTAATCCACCACCACCCGCACCGATGATCAGGGTATCGAACTGCCTTCTCTCGATGGAAGCCTCTGCCGGGTTCTGTTCGGGCGTTGCACTCATCTCAACAAAATCTCCTGGTTATGATATTTCCGGTTCATGATAATTCCTGATGGTGATAACTATTGGGATACCAGACCGGTTGCAGACAATAACAATATACGGAACACCCATAGACCGCTACCGAGCAGAACACCGATAAACAGCCCGAGAATAAAAATTCTCAACATGATGTTATGCACGTAATCCAGCACCACATCACGCATACCTATCCAGGCATGAAACAGCAGCGCGATCACGAACACACCTACGACGGTCGTATTTAACGGTTGAAACAGCCAGAGGCGCCAGCTCTGAAAAGAGACAGTATCCGCAGTGAGAAAACTGATCACGGCATACAGTATGAAAAAAACGATGTAGACAGCACTGACACGCTGTATCACCCAGGGCCTGAGACCTTCCAGAACATACAGGCTCATGACATCACCATGAAGATGATGAGCAATACTGTTAAGGCTTCTGCCAGCAATACCAGCCAGCTGCCGATTCTGGCCTGATGTTTTTCGATACCGATCTCAGCATCGATCAATATAAACCGGATACCGGCAAAAAAATGATGTGCCAGTGACCAGAATAAGACGATCTGCAGAAGCAGCATGAGCGGTTGTTGCAGCAGCTGCTGAACCCGCTCAAAAGACTGCGCTGACTCGATCGATGAATCGAGCAGGTAAACCGCAAAAGGTATGAAGAGAAATAACAGGACGCCGCTGACACGGTGCGCCAGCGAAACCACACCGGTGACCGGCAGGTGGATCTTTACAAGATTCAGATAAACAGGGCGCTGATCAGGCATCTGCCAGCTCGCGATGGGACCTGTGATGTATCACATCGATGTGTAACGATTCATGCGACTGCCGATGATGTACATCTGTGATGTATAACACTGCACCGGAAAATTTCCTGTTTGGCTCAACCATATCCTCAGCCTGTTGTTTTTATTATCTATATAACGCCATCAACTAAGATGATTATGGCCAAACAAAGTTCAACCACTATGCTGCACAAAATACTAACCTTGTCAGCCTATATAAACAACCAGAATAAACAACCTGAAAACCAGGCTGGCCTGCTATGAATATCTTATTGAAGCAG
>JADFWE010000190.1 GCA_015222915.1 Pseudomonadota bacterium
ACAGAGCTGGTCAGTTTCTGTGCGAGCCTTATCAGGCTATGACCATTTCTGATCGCAGTACTGGAGTCCTGCGTCAGGATGCGGATACGAGTCGTCGGGTGTTTTTTTGCCAGTTCAAAAACGTATCTTTCAAATTCCTGGTTGTCATAGATGACTGCATCCATGTCCTGAGTGAAGATATCGATACTGTGTTTTGCCTGGCTGGCAAGTGTGAGGGCAGCGGTCCTGTTTTCTTCGGCGGTGCTGAGGTGTTTTTCAGTTTCTTCACCAGCTGACTTCATCTCTTCAGGTTTTATATTCCCGGCTTGTACTTCTTTTTTCGTCATGGTGTGGCAGTAGTTACTATGAGCTTCCTTAGATGGCAGGATCTTTAATCATTTCCCGGTGCGCTATGCCGGCCTCAGAAAATGTCTCGCCCCGGCAGGTGAAACCATGTCTCACATAGAAGGGGATAGCACTGACCTGGGCATGCAGGTAAACATCCGGCAGATCACGCTGCTGTGCTGCCTGCAGCACCGCCTGTAGTAATCGGCTGCCTATACCTCGCCCGCGATATTCAGAGAGTACCGCCATGCGTCCGATCTGACCGGCGGTGGTTAGACGCGCGCAGGCAATGGGTTTTTTATGATCGGTCACGATAAAATGTGTAGATGATTCGTCAAGCTCATCCCACTCAAGGTCTTCCGGTACGTCTTGCTCTTCGATGAAAACCTGGCGGCGTATCTGTGACAGCTCGTTTCTATCAGTCGACCAGTCAGTAACTTCTATGCTGAAATTTTCTTCGGCTTCGTCTCTCACTGCAGGATCATGCATCACTTTTAAAAGCTGATATCGAACCGTTATTGAACAAGCTTAACAGCACGTCTCTGTCTTCGCTGTTCATCATCGGTAGCAGTGCATCGATGTCTATACGGCTGTCGTCACACAGGGTTTCAGCAAATGTCAGGCTGGTCTCATAGGTATTACCGTCAACAAATAACAGTGCTGCCTGCTGATGATGGCTGAACAGGAAGTTGGAATAGGGGGAGTGTTCTAGTGAGGCCTGTTCTGCGATCGATAGCATTTCATCGAATTCGACCGTATCCTGGTTCTCTGCTATCTCTCTTGCCGCATCTTCGAAGGCTTTGTTGTCACTGCGGTACTGCCCCAGCCAGCGTTTCACCAGATTCTCGTCCAGCGTCAGTCCCTGTTGCAGATAATGCACGAACTGCGAGACGGTGTCGTCACTTATCTCGGCATGGTGCTCAGGTATCTTCGGTGAGCGATCGATAAAGCGCGTTGCATCATGTATGTTCTCGTTCAGGAAGTTTACATAATCGCTGGTCATGGTTTTTAATGCGGGTGCTCTGAAGCCGACAGAGGCTGTCATGCAGTGATCTTTTTCACCGTGTTTATTCTTGCCCAGTTTATCGCGACTCTGGCCGATGCCATGATGGGCGACGTTAGGTGGCAGGTATAACAGGTCACCGGGGTTGCACAGCCATTCCTGCTCTGCTTCAAATTTTTTCAGGATGCGCAGGTCGACATCTTCGATGGTATCGTTGATGAAATGTTCGCTTATCTTCCACAGGCGCTGGCCGCTGAGCTGTATCAGGAAGACGTCATAGTCATCGACGTGAGGGCCGACGGAACCGCCCTCGGGTGCGTAGCTGATCATCAGGTCGTCCAGCCGCCAGTCGGGTAGGAAGCGAAAAAAATTTACCAGTGATTTCGTTTCGGGGAGCAGTCTCTCGACATCGCTGACCAGTAATGACCAATGAGATTCAGGGAGATCGCTAAAGCGTTCTTCTGCAAAAGGGCCGAACTCGGCCTGCCAGGGATAGTCACCGTCTTTTTCCAGAACCAGCCTGGCGTTGACATTGTCTTCACAGGCCAGGCCTGCGAGTTCATCAGCTGTTAGCGGTGATCTGAGTCCCGGAAAAGCATCGCGTACCAGCAGAGGTTTTTTCTGCCAGTAATTTTCCAGAAAATCATCGACATCGAAATTATTTATCTCGTGCATCTGCATGTGATTCCTGATGTATAGTTTCCGGCTTATAGCTTCCGGGTCTGCTCGATCGCATTGCCGATGTAGTTCATCGGTGTCATCTCCAGCAACTTGTTGCGTGCATCCTCTGGCATGTCCAGCGTGTTGATGAACGCCTGGAATACCTGCTGGTCGATGGTCTTGCCACGGGTCAGATCCTTGAGTTTTTCGTATGGATTCTCGATGCCATAACGACGCATCACGGTCTGGATCGGTTCTGCCAGCACTTCCCAGCTGCTATCGAGATCAGCTTCGATGACGGCGGCATTGATCTCCAGCTTGTTCAGGCCCTTTAATAAAGACTGGTAGGCGATAAGGCTGTGTGCAAAACCGACGCCGAGATTTCTCAGTACGGTCGAGTCGGTCAGGTCACGCTGCCAGCGGGAGATCGGTAGTTTCATGCTGAGATGATTCAACAGTGCATTGGCTATACCCAGGTTACCTTCCGCATTTTCGAAATCGATAGGGTTGACCTTGTGTGGCATGGTCGAAGAGCCGATCTCACCGGCGACCGTTTTCTGCTTGAAGTAGGCGTTTGAGATGTAGGCCCAGATATCGCGTGACAGATCGATAAGGATGGTATTAAAGCGGCTGATGGCATCGAACATCTCTGCCATGTAATCGTGTGGCTCGATCTGGATGGTGAACGGGTTGATGGTGAGGCCGATAGATTCGATGAACTGTTGGGAGAAAGCGGGCCAGTCGATCTCAGGGTAAGCGCTGATATGTGCGTTATAGTTACCGACAGCGCCATTGGCTTTGCCGTAGATCACGATAGCGGCGGTTTGTTCGCGTTGTTTCTGCAGGCGATAGACCACGTTGGCCAACTCTTTACCTACGGTGGTCGGTGAAGCAGTCTGACCGTGGGTACGGCTCAGCATCGGCTGGTCGGCAAATTCCTGCGCCTGTCTGCTCAGGGTATCGATGATCTCATCCATAGCCGGCAGCAGTACATCGTCACGACCTGCTTTCAGCATCAGTCCGTGAGACAGGTTGTTGATGTCTTCTGAGGTGCAGGCAAAATGGATGAACTCGTTGCTGGTTTCCAGCATGGCATTGCCTTTGATCTTTTCTTTGAGGAAGTATTCGACCGCTTTCACATCATGGTTGGTGGTGCGTTCGATATCCTTGATACGCTGTGCATCATCGACCGAGAAGTTCTCAACGATGGCGTTTAAAACAGACTGTGCGCCAGCATTCAGCTCAGGTACTTCGGTAATCTGCGGGTTGGCAGCCAGCGCCTGGAACCAGCGGACTTCGACCAGTACACGGTGCCTGATCAGGCCGTATTCACTGAACAGGTCTCTTAAGGCGGCTGTTTTTGAACCGTAGCGGCCATCAACAGGGGATATTGCGGTAAGTTCGTTTAATTCCATCATAATAGTAGGTAATTTGTTAAATAATTCGTTTTCGATCGGGAAAAAAACGGTATTATATCATTGCTTTAAGCGCCATGGCCTGAAATAAACAGGGTGAGATAACGGATGGCTTGATCTGACACGCCGGGATAGATAGAGATGAGTGAGTTTCGAACTGAAAAAGACAGCATGGGGAAACTGAAGGTTCCCAAAGATGCCGCTTATGGCGCGCAGACGCAACGTGCGGTGGAAAATTTTCCTGTCAGTGGTATCACCATGCCACTGGCCTTTATACAGGCGCTGGGGCTGGTGAAACAGGCCTGTGCCAATGCCAACAGTGAGCTTGGCGGGCTGGATGAAAATCGCCGCCGGGCCATCTCTTCTATCTGTGATGACATCATCACCGGCAAGCTGATCGACCAGTTCCCGCTGGATGTGTTCCAGACCGGCTCGGCGACAAGTACCAATATGAATGCCAACGAAGTGATCGCGCACCTGGCCAACAAAGAGAGTGGGGAGACGGTGCATCCTAACGATCATGTCAACATGAGCCAGAGCTCGAATGACGTGATACCGACCACCATCCATGTCAGTGCAGCCATCGGCTGTCACCAGCAGTTATTACCGGCGATCAAGCACCTGATCACGACCATCGATGAAAAGGCAGAATCGGTCGGTACTATCGTCAAGACCGGCAGAACACACCTGATGGACGCCATGCCGGTGAGCCTGGCGCAGGAACTGTCGGGCTGGTCTGCGCAGTTGCAATCCGCCCTGTTACATATCGAGAATACACTGCCGGCTATCCATCAGCTGGCCATCGGCGGCACGGCCGTCGGTACCGGTATCAATGCTGATGAAGCGTTTGGCGGACTGGTTGCCGAGCAGTTATCCAACAGCACCGGGCTGTCGTTCAGCGTGTCGGATAACCGTTTTGCTGCACTGAGCAGTCAGCATGCAGCTGTGGCATTAAGCGGACAGCTAAAGGCACTGGCAACATCACTGATGAAGATCTCTAACGATCTGCGCTGGATGAACAGCGGGCCACTGGCCGGCATCGGCGAGATCGCGCTGCCGGCATTGCAACCGGGCAGCAGTATCATGCCGGGCAAGGTTAACCCGGTAATACCGGAAGCCGCTGCCATGGTCTGTGCGCAGGTGATCGGTAACGATACAAGCATCACGATCGCAGCACAGTCGGGTAATTTTCAGCTCAACGTGATGCTTCCCCTGGTCGCACATAACCTGTTGCAGAGTATCGAGATATTGTCTAATGCTTCGGTATTACTTGCCGACAAAGCCATCGCCGGTTTTTCTGTGAACGAGGACAACATTAAAGCGGCCCTGTCAAAAAACCCGATCCTGGTCACCGCGTTGAATACAGAGATCGGTTATGAACTGGGTGCAAAGATCGCCAAGACGGCCTATGCCGAAGGCAGGGCTGTTATCGATGTTGCGGAGGAGATGTCGAAACTGTCGCGTAAACAGCTGGAAAAATTACTCGATCCGGAAAAACTGATATAGCGGACTGAAGATAGACCAGGTACCCGGAATGGATCAGCTACTTTCAAAAATTGCACGTCTGAATGAGATAGGCATCGCCTTATCTGCCGCCAGTGATGTTGATGTTTTATGCGACCAGATTCTGAGTGGCGCAATGGAGCTGACCAATGCCGATGGCGGTAGTCTGTACCGTATGTCAGATGATAAAAAATATCTCGAATTTATCATCGTGTTAACACATTCACTCGGTATCCATATGGGGGGCAACAGCGGCCACGCGATAGCGTTCCCGGCAATACCTTTAATGCTCGACGGCAAGCCGAACAAGAATAACATCGTCAGTTCAGCCGTGCATGGTGATTGTACGATCAATATCCCTGATGCCTATCATGCTGAAGGTTTTGATTTCAGCGGTACCAGAAAATTTGATCAGCAGACCGGTTATCGGACGCAATCGATCCTGACTATACCGCTAAAAGATCATCGTGACGATATCATCGGTGTTCTGCAACTGATAAATGCAAAACAGGAAGGCTGTGATATAACCTGTGAATTTTCCAGTACCGATCAACAGATCTCGGAGTCGCTGGCATCGCAGGCGGCTGTCGCTATCACGAACAATAAACTGATCGATGAACAGCGCAGGCTGTTCGATGCCTTTATCGAGTTGATAGCAGGTGCGATCGACGAAAAATCCCCGTATACAGGAGGTCATTGCAAACGGGTCCCCGTGTTGACCATGATGATCGCCGAAGCATGTCATGATTCAGAACTGGGTGATCTAAAAGCTTTCAGGATGACAGATAAAGATCGTTATGAATTAAAGATCGCGGGTCTGTTACATGATTGCGGAAAGATTACCACGCCGGAACATATAGTCGATAAAGCGACGAAGCTGGAAACGATTCATGACCGTATCGATACGGTTGAAACCCGGTTCGAAGTATTAAAGCGAGACGTAACTATCGAATACCTGCAGCAAAAACTATCACGTCTGTCAGATCCTGAAACTGAAAACTTCGCTGATCTTGATGATGTGCATCAGCAAAAACTGGCGCAGCTTGATGATGACAGGGATTTTATTCGCAGGACGAATGTCGGCGGTGAATTCATGGATGAGAGTCTGCAGGACCGCGTGCGTGATATCGGTAATTATTGCTGGTCAGGTGCGGAAGAAGTCGAGACAAAATTTCTCGATGATGATGAGGTTAAGAATCTGACCGTCGCCAAAGGCACGCTGACCGACGATGAGCGTGAGAAGATCAACAGGCATATGGCGGTGACGATAGATATGCTCGCGCAGCTTCCTTTCCCTGATCATCTGGCAAATGTACCGGAATATGCCGGTGGTCATCATGAGCGTATGGATGGAAGAGGCTACCCAAAAGGATTGACGCGGGAAGAGATGTCGATACCGGCAAGGATCATGGGTGTCGCCGATATATTTGAAGCACTGACCGCCAGTGACCGGCCCTATAAAGACGGCAAGCCGTTGACCGAGTGTTTGCACATTCTTGGCAATATGAAAAAAGATAAGCATATAGATCCGGAGATCTTCGATGTCTTCATACGTGAAAAAATCTATCTTCAATATGCCGAAAAATTTTTAGGTAAAAATCAGATCGACCATGTCGACGAGGCGAATATTCCAGGGTATCAACCCTGATCTTAATACTGTAGCTTCAAGCTGATACACATGTTTTCGGGTTAACTTCTGAGTGCGGCCGGAAACCGGCCTTAAAGAATAAGCACTTTGCCGCGAAGGACGCAAAGAACACGAAGAAAAACAGATTAAATGTTGTAGCTCAGACTTAATCTTACAGATTGCGATATTAATTTAGATACGACCTGACAGTTCGCAATGATTCAAAGCTGGCCCTATTCACCCATTTCAGGTGTTATTAATCTAAGACAGCTTCCGCCACTTGAACGAAATTGAGTGTTATTTTCGGTTAATGAAAATATGAGCGAAAAAGGACCTTCGTTTATTTTCGCTGATCGAGGATTTTCGGCCAATAACGGACTCTCATCAGTCTAACGTTAAGCGGCTGCTCTCACCACTTAACAGACCTTGACGGGAGTTCACTAAAACGAACAAGCTCGTCCAAAGGGGACATTCATAAAGTTAATTTTTATTGAAACAATATGGGTAACAACATTATTGCTATGCATGGGTATTGGCTGTATAACATCCTATCTTCAGGAGTTATACGGAACTGTATATATCTGTTAGCCGAGCTTCCGCCTATCTACCTAAAATCAGGAGTTTTTTGGCGCTGTATATTTAACTGTTGCCAACACAAAAGGAGAAAACGATGAAAATAAAGTCATCACAGATC
>JADFWE010000191.1 GCA_015222915.1 Pseudomonadota bacterium
CTCGCTGGTTACGCGGTATCAGCCGCCACCGATGGCCTGTACGATTTCGACTTTGTCCTGTTCTTCAAGTTTATGGCTGCCGAAACTGCTGCGCGGGATAATCTGCTGGTTGATCTCTACGGCGAGACGTTTATCGCCCAGGTCGAGATTCTGTAGTAGTTGTTCGATGGTGATATTGCTGTCAATCTGCTTGTTATCGCCATTCAAAATGATGGTGGTCATAATAAAAATCCTGTGTGCTGCTATTTTTAAGGGGTTTCTGCATGCTTAAAGCTGAAAAGTAAATAATATGTGCTATAAACTTAGTCACTAATAATGGTAATTCTGTTACAAATCATTCTATTACAGGCATGTTATCAGCATGTTGGTATAACCAAAATAATAATAAGAAATATTACTCTGGATCAATTTTATGTTTAAGCGGCTACTGATATCTCTTTTTACACTGTTTTTCTGCAGTGTAAATATTTCTGTTGCGAGCAGTGATAACCCTTTTGCAAAAAATGATGTATTGACCGTAGGTAAGGATATCGCCTGGAAGATTGATAAGGAAGCCAAACATGCGGTTAAGTCATCTGCAGGCAGCAAGGGCACTTTTTATCACCTGAAGTTTGATAACCGGCATATCGAGCTGTTTATCTCCAGCGATGCTGAAGGTAGCAAGCCAAAAAAATTCAGCCAGCTGGAAGTCAAAGATGTCACTATCGATGGCAAAACGAGTCCTCTGTTCAAATGGTGTCTTAATAATCAGGAAAGGCATAAACGATTTTTGCAGCAGGGCTTAAACGTCAGGAAAAACATCTGTGTTATCGACGGTAACAAAGGAACGTTTGTCATGTCATTGAACAAGGCAACGCTGGAAGATCTGAAAAAAGCCCGTCGCCTGAGCATCATGCTTAAGCCGTTCCGGACACCTTTGGAGCTAAAATACGATATCAGTGATTTTGACGATATGTACCTGGCGCTCAATGCGCGACCAGCACCGGTAGTCGTTGCTCCTGTTGTTAAAAAAACAGAACAGGTAGCGAGTGAACCAAAGAAAAAATGCTGGTCCGGGCCACCAGCAAAATATAGTAATATAAAGTCAGTCGAATATGAGTGTGGTGATGCTTCTGCCAAAATGGATGCTGAAAGATGGGTGACCAAGCTGGTCAACCAGGAAAAGGCAAAGGAGCAGGCTCTGGCCGAAGAAAAAGCAGAACAGGCAAAACTGGCTGAAGAGAAGGAACAGAAAGCAATGGCTGTCGAGCTCAAACAACAGGAACAGTTGCAGCTGGAAGCCGCAGCACTTGCTGCCAGTCAGGCAAAACAGCTGGAACTCAACAGCGAGATCACTCAGAAAATGCTCAAGGTCTGTCAGAAATACTGGGATAAAGGTGAGCATCGCTGTTACTGTCAGAAATATATCGATCATGCACCTGAAGAGATCCAGGCCAGCTCTACATGTGAATAAGCGTTTGTATCTGTAAGATATACCGTTCACAAAAAGCAACGCCTGGCGTTGCTTTTTTATATTATGGATTATTTTTCCGATGAAATTAATAAAAGTTCTAATATTTACTCTTAGCTGTTATCTATTGTTGCCGGCTTTTTCACATGCGGCTGAATCGAAAGCTATAGAGTCCGGTTCTGTTGCTATCGAAAAATCGAAAGCTGCTGAAGACATATCGGACAAATCGACGGTCAAATCCAAAACAGTGGCCCCGGTAGCGGAAGATCTGCCTGAAGCGCCGACGCTCAAAGATCTGGCGGAGAAACAGCAGGCAGAAGCAGCGGTGTTCAAGAAGCTGGCGGAAGCGCCGGTCGCCGGGCCGTATGACGAATTCAATCGATCAACGCCACGATCAAGTCTCATCGCGCTTGCGCTTGCCTATAAAGATGAAGATTATGAACGGGCGACCAACTATCTGGATTTGAGAAATCTGCCGTTTTCAATAGATCAGCAGCTCAGTGGAGTAGTGCTTGCACGTAAGTTGTTGATCGTGGCGAAGCGGGCTCTGGTGATCGACTTCGAGGATATGAGCGATGACCCGCTGGGGCATAAAGACGATGGCCTGCCCAGTTATCGTGACCGTGTGACCACGGTGAAAACCAGTGTCGGTCCTGTCGATATTCTGATGCAGCGTGTACCGCGTGGTGACGGTGTCTTCGTCTGGAAGATATCCAATGCTACCGTGGCGAAGATTCCTGATCTGGATGCCGAGTTCGGGTACGGGCTGATAGGTGACAGGTTGTCGATGATATTCCCAAGCCGTATCGTCTTTGGTTTTGAGGTATGGCAGCTCGTCATGATGCTGGCGCTGGTTTTGATCGGTTATGTGATTGCCTGGCTGGTGACCGGCATCATCGTGAAGATCCTGCATAGGAGCAATCGCTTCAATAAGCAGCGCCTGCAGAAGTTCGTCGTTGGTCCGATGCGGTTTCTGATCGTGGTGCTAATCTTCCGCGCCACGTTTGACCTGATCGCGCCTTCAATAGCGACTCGCGCATTATTCGAAGCGAAGACCATGCTGATCATCGCGCTGTATTGGGTGATGCTGGGTGTGATCGATGTTATCGTCTACCGAATTGCCGACAGGATGAGTCGAAATGGGCAGCAGGATGCGGTGATGTTGTTGAAGCCTGCGTCTACAGGTATCAAGTTGCTGATTGCTGTACTGGCCATCCTCTCATGGATGGGGAACCTGGGGTATGAGGTCACGACCATACTGGCAGGCCTGGGTGTCGGCGGTGTCGCGGTTGCACTGGCTGCACAGAAGTCGCTGGAAAACCTGATCGGCTCGATCACCATCTATGCTTCGCAGCCGGTGCATGTCGGCGACTTCTGCAAATTCGGCGATACGTTGGGTACTGTAGAAGAGATCGGTCTTCGTGCGACGCAGCTGCGTACCCTGGCTCGCACGGTAGTGCATATTCCTAATGCTTTGTTCGCTTCAGGCGCTATAGAAAATATGACGCAGCGCGACAAGGTCCTTTATCGCACACGCCTGCGCCTGTCTTATGAGAGTACACCCGCACAGATAAAGCAGGTGCTGAAAAAAATCCGTGCCTTGATTGATGACGATGAATTCATCGATGAAGAGAGTTCGAGAGTGCGCTTTCTTGAGTTCGGTGAATATGCACAGGAGCTGGAATTATACATCTATATAAAAACAACTGATTTTGTTGTCTATCTTGAACATCGTGAAGATATTAATTTGAGGCTTCATGATATCATTGAATCTGCCGGTGTTCATTTGACGGTTCCGGTAAGAAACATCAACGTTAATCCGTCTTCAGAACTACCACCTGCATAATATTTGAGCACAAAGCCGGATCCGAAACGTTTAAAATGACAGATTGTATTATCGTAGGCGGCGGCGCCATCGGTTTGTTGACCGCGCGGCAGCTGTTCCTGCAAGGCGTCGATGTACTGCTGCTGGAGAAAGGCCCGCTGGGCGGTGAGTCCTCCTGGGCCGGTGGCGGCATCATCTCACCGTTATACCCGTGGCGATATGCCGATGCGGTGAATATCCTCTCCGAGCGCAGTAAAAAAATCTATCCCCGGCTGATAGAAACATTGATGGCAGAAAGCGGTGAGGATAGCGAACTGATCACCAGCGGCCTGTTTACCGTAAGTGAAGATCTTGCAGAGATAAGGCAGTGGGCAAAAAAATGGTCGGTCGACGCGAAGTTTTTTGATGAGGCGGATGCTATCCGTGATATAGAGCCAGCGGCAGGGCCCATCGTCGACAAAGGCATCTGGATGCCGGATGTGATGCAGGTAAGAAATCCAAAATTTGTCAAAGCCCTGAAAGCATCGTTTATAAAACTGGCAATCCCTTACCAGGAGCATCTTGCAGTCGACGAGATAATCGTAAAAAATAACAGGGTCAGCGGTGTCCGTGCCGGCGGCAGGAAATTGCTCGCGGGCAAGGTGATAATAGCCAGTGGTGCCTGGAGTGCGCAGTTCAGCGTCACGCAGGCCAGGGTTGATGTTGTGCCGGTAAAAGGCCAGATGATCATGTACAAAGGCCGTCCCGATCTGGTGAAGCGCATCGTGTTATCGGAAGGTCATTACATCATCCCGCGAAAAGACGGCCACATATTGGCTGGCAGCACGCTGGAGAAGATCGGTTTCGATAAAGTGATATCGGCAGCAGCGCATGATGAATTGCACGATGCAGCCGTCGAACTGGTTCCGCTGCTGGCTGATCTGCCGATAGAGCGACAGTGGGCAGGGTTAAGGCCGGGGACCGAAAAAGGTATACCTTATATATGTCAGCATGATGATGTCGAGGGATTATACGTGCATGCCGGACACTTCAGGAATGGCATCGTGCTGGGTGCAGCATCTGCAGAGCTGATGACGGATATCGTATTAGACAGGAAGCC
>JADFWE010000192.1 GCA_015222915.1 Pseudomonadota bacterium
CGAAAGCAGTCCTTCCGTTTACTTTTTCTACCGTCAGCCTTAGTGAGCGTGACCATCCGGACCATGGACATGACCGTGTCCGATCTCTTCTTCAGTGGCATCACGCACATCGACCACTTTCACTTCAAAGTTCAAGTCCACGCCGGCAAGCGCATGGTTGCCATCGACCACCACGACGTCGTCTTTTATCTCGACAACGGTGACCACGATAGCAGTGCCATCGGGGCCCTGCGCATGAAACTGAACACCGACGTCTATCTGGTCAGCGCCATCAAACATCTCTTTTGGTACTTCCTGGATGCGGCCTTCATCTTTCTCACCGTAACCTTCTTCCGGTGGAACCTTTACCGATATCTCATCACCAGCAGCTTTTCCGGCCAGCGCTTTTTCCAGACCGGGAATTATATTCATGGCACCATGCAGATAGAGGAAACTACCGTCTTCCGACTGGTCGATGACCGTACCGTCATTGTTTTTCAATGTGTAATGTAGAGTAACCACTTTGTTGTCTTCGATTTTCATACTTGATTTCCCGGTTATTTTTCGTGTCGCGCACAATAGCAGATTCAGCCTGAATCCGCCCGAATATTTCACTGAAATACCGGCTAAAGCCATCAAAATCAACGGAATTAAGCTATATTCATAACATGTCTGTTGCCTGTTACAGCCAGAAGATTCTCAACCCGTTTCGCGGTGTGATGAACATCATATCCATCGGCGGCGCTGATGCGGTAACCATCGACGGCATCAACTGGACGCTCTATATTCACGACAGTTTCGATTGCCCCACGGACGACCCCGAAGAATTCTTCGAGATAGAGATGCCGGATATCCGTTATGGCGACTGGAGTAAAGAATCCGGCCTCAGGCATTCTCCTCTTATCGCTTCCTATCACTACAATGAGATCCAGACCATCGCCCATGTCCTGCTCGATGCGGTGCAGCAGTACGCCGACCAGTGCCCCTTCCCGTTTCAGGATAAATATGAACTCTGGCTGCTCGATGAAAGCAATGATGAACCGCTTGCCCTGCTGGAGACCGCACACACTAAAGAGCAGATATTTGCGCTGGAGAATCTGAGATGGGAGGCCGGTATCCGCTGCAAGCAGGAATTTTTAGCTAATGCGCCGATAAAAGACCCGGACACGAAAGACCTGCTCGATAAGCTGCTACAGAAGGAAGCGACAGGTACAGCGGGCGACCTGCTGAATCATCTGATCGAGCAACGGGCAGGACAACAGCCGTCCGCCCAGTGGTTTTACCGTGATATTCTCAATGATGGTACAGGGTTAAACGGCATCAATATTAACAACCGCCTGATCGGGCGCGAATTATCCGCCAGACTTTTCCCCAAGATGCTGGTCCAGCGGTTCTGGCCGGATGAAGCGCAAACAGCCCTGTTTACCGCTTTCATCCAATGGTTATCCCCTTACCTGCTGGTGCTGGATCACCTGCGGGACGAGCAACGTGAGGCGCTTGAGCTGATCGCCAGAGACCAGGCCCTGCTTGTCGACAAGCTATACATCTTCTACCCGAAGATCATCAACCGGCAGACGCTCAACGCAGCCCGTGTGGAAGCCACCATGCGCCGCGCCAACAGGAGCAAGGCCAGTGAAGCGCAAGACGATACCGTCGAGTATATTGAAACACAGCACGCTCTCATCTAAAGAGGTGGCGCAAAAAGTCAAACCACTGGCGCTTAGCGTCAATGCCATCGTGCTATCTTCATCTAGAGTGAAGGGTGAGAGAACACATTTATCAGGGTGTTTTCTGTGTGGATAAGCAAACCTGATATAATTTGACCCACAAATCGCCTCTGCGATACATCGCCGACTTCTAACGATATGACTTCTCTTTACAAACGACCGCTCTATATAGCTTTATCTGCACTGTTAACCAATGGCATCATTGCCAGCCCCGTGTTTGCCGAACCCATCTATCATCCCAGCGGACCCAAACTGACTTTTGGCGGTATGACCCACCGCAGGATGACGGTGTCTGATATGGGTAACCCTGCCCACCCGGCGGGTGTACCGTACCCGGAAGGTGATAATGGGCTTTACGGAGCGGGTCTGTCGCTTGGCCTGGGTGTCGAATATGACGGCAATGATAATCTCTTCAAACTATTAGACAATGCCAGTGACAGCGGCGCCAGCGTTCCCGGTGGTGATAGCGGCACTGGAGACAGCGGTGAAGACAGCGCCACCACTCTTCCAATACCACTCCCAGGTGTCAGCCTGACCCCGGAGCAGCAAGATCAACTTGACTCACTGGTTCAGGAAGTGGCGGTAGCCGCGGCGCTGATCGGGGTATCGGTTACCGGCTTGAATGCTAAAGCCTTTATTTCTGCCGATGTCCCTGTACTGATCAGCAACAACAAACTGGGGACCTGGACATTTGGTGCCAATACCTCAATCACCACAAACCTCAGAGGCATCAATGACCCGATAACTTTTGATGCCACTCAGGCGCTAGATGAATTAATCAAGGCGTATGAAGCCGACCCGCCTACGGTGGCAACGACATATGATCTGACCGGTAGTGCCAGTGTCACCGTTAACCCGGACGGTACAGCGAAGTTCCGCATCGACAATAACAGCGGTGTAATCACCAAAGCTGCACAGGTCACCGAGATCAGCATCGGTTACAGCCGTAAGGTCTGGCAGCAGGAGGACAACAAGGTCTATATCGGCATCAAACCCAAATACCTTGATATCGGTCTTTCAAACACCGCTATTCCGATAGCCAATATCGATAATGCCAAAAGCATCTTCGAATCACTGGACAAGTCCGACTTCAGCTACCAGCAGGATTTCTCTGTCGATCTGGGCGCGATCTGGAGCGGTAAGCAGTACCAGGTAGGTGCGACCCTCACCAACCTGAACGAGCCGGAATTCCATTACCCGGCTTCCGACCTGAGCGGTTTCACCAATCCGCTAATCATCCAGTTCATCCGCGACCGTGAACGTTATGTCATGGAACGCCAGCTAAAACTGGACGGTGGCTATATCACCCCTGGCGGCGCATGGGGCATCAACTTCGGGCTTGATGTTAATGCTGTACCCGATCCCATGGGTGACGATTATCAGTGGGCCGCTGTCGGTGTCGGTTTCGCCTCAGACAGCTGGTGGCTGCCCGGCGCCCGTGCCGGTATCCGGAAAAACATGGCGGGTACCGAACTGACCTATGTCACCGCCGGTGTCACGGTATTCAATATCCTTAACCTCGACCTCGCCGCCACCACACAGACGGTACAGATCAATGGCAAGACCGTACCCAGAGGCCTGATCGGTAATATCGGTTTTCAGGTGATGTTTTAACTGATAGTTTTAAGTTGTAGGTTATAAGTTGTATGTGAGAAACGTTTAAACGGAAAACTTAACTTAAAACTTACTACATAAAACTTACAACTCGCCCCTCACATCCCGTTGCCGAATTTTTCGTGATGGATCTCGGTCGTTTCCCGCATGGTCTTCAACGCCGCCGCATATCCCTTCAATATGCCAAGCGTCCATGAGATGCGTTCTCTGAAATAAGCATCGGCATCTTCGTCGTTATCCGCGGCTTTATCATTAAGAAGTTTTTCGACATTTCTCAGGATCAACTGTTCGGGGATGTAACACAGGCGGTTATTTTTATAACTGCTCATGCGCAGTTCGGCCACCGGGTAGGCACCGCCATCGGCAGAAGATACGGCGACGATCAGTGCCGGTTTATGGCCCATCTCGAAACGGTTGAACATCAGGAAGAAGTTTTTCAGCCCGGCAGGCACCTGGCCATGCCACTCGGGAGCGATGATAATAAAAGCATCACTTTCACTTAGCTGCTGTTTCAGTGGTGCCAGCCGCTGATTCCATTCTTCACTGTCCTCCCACAGGGTCTGGTCCCATAACGGCAGCGGGTTATCGGCCAGCGAGTAAACCCAGGGCTCGATATCATCAAAATCATCTTGCAGCGTCTTCTCCAGATAACGCGCAACTTTTTCACTCTGCGAGAAATTGCGGTGGCTACCGCTGATAATGCTTATTTTCATAGTTTTTAACCCGTTAAAATTGATAAAGCATATTACTAAGGCGAACACTGATTAGACGACATTCAGTGTTCGCCTTAGTAACAAAGAAGTAAATTATTGGGCCGCGAAGGACGCGAAGAGAAAAGATCTTATAGTTTTTTTGCACCCTTTGCGTTTTTTGCGGCAATATAGCTTTTACACTACCAGCACCGGCTCATTCAATCGTGACAGCTGTTCACGTAATTCCAGCACGTGCTGTTCCCAGTACTGGGTGGTATTAAACCAGGGGAAAGCCAGCGGAAAGGCAGAATCATTCCAGCGTTTTGCCAGCCAGGCAGCATAGTGCATCATGCGCAGGCTCCTCAGAGCCTCGATCAGGTGCAGTTCTTTTAGATCCAGTTCGGCGAACTCTTCATAACCTTCCAGCAGGTCGCACAGCTGTTCGGTCATCTCCTGACGCACACCGGACAACAGCATCCACAGATCCTGTATCGCCGGACCGTTGCAGCAGTCATCCAGGTCGACAAAATGCGGGCCGTCTTCCGTCCACAAAACATTGCTGCGGTGACAGTCACCGTGCAGCCGTATGCTCTGATAACTTCCGCAACGGTCGAAAGCCGCCTGTATCTCTGCCAGCAGATCGTCCACCAGTGTCTGATACGCCAGCTGCAGGTAATCGGGAATAAAACCGTTTTCCTGCAGGTAGGCAGCAGGCTGAAACCCCATACGCTGTATTTCGATCTGGTGCCGGTGCTGGAACGAGGAAGTGCGCCCGACATTGTGGATGCGGGCGATAAACCTTCCCATCCAGTTCAGGTCATCTCGCGTTTCCAGATCAGGCCAGCGGCCACCGCGCAACGGATAGATAGAAAAACGATAGCCACCATGTCTGAACAGCGTATCACCTTCTATCACTATCGGTGCCACCACCGGAATTTCCGATTCGATCAGTTCCAGAGCAAATCTGTGCTCTTCATCGATGGCAGCATCACTCCAGCGGTCAGGCCGGTAAAACTTGGCGATAATAGCAGTACTTTGATCGTCTCCCTGCTCCAGATCACAGCGGTATACCCGGTTCTCATAGCTGTTCAGTGCCAGCATACGTCCGCTGGTCTCATAGCCAAGACTTTCCACGGCCGATAATACGGTCTCGGGCGTTAATTCAGTATAATCGTGTGCTAACTCTAATATTTCTTCTGTCATCTATATCCACATACCATGAAAGCCATTATTAACGAAATCGCGCCGCAACCTGAAATAGAATGCTGGGTACAGGGCGGTGAGCCAGCGCTCAGTGAACTGCGCGGACAGGTCATACTGATCGAAGTCATCCAGGTCAACTGCCCCGGCTGTTTCATCCATGCCCTGCCTGAAGTCATGCACTTGCATGAGAACTACGCTTCTCAGGGACTTAAAGTCTTTGCCATCGCCACCGCCTTCGAACACTACCATCATAATACCTTGAATAACCTGCAACGTCTGCTGCAGCACGGTGAATTAATCGGTGACCCGCTGTTTCAACTGGGTAAAGCGGATTTCCTGGATGAATCATCCGGTGTACAGAAGCTGCCCTACACCATCCCTTTCAGTGTGGCGATGGACAAGCTGGTGAAAAATGAAAACCTTGTAGATAAAGCCGCTATCGAACAGTTCGTGCTCAGCCAGATACCTGACTTTCATGAAAAAAACTGGGATAAAGCACGCCAACAGGCAATCTACCAGCAAGCTAAAGCCTATCTAAACAACAAACGATACCACGCACTCACGTTTGAGATGTACCAGCTGCAGGGCACACCTTCGAGCATCCTGATCGATAAAAAAGGCATACTCAGACAGATATCATTCGGCGTAGCCAATACGCTTGAGGCTGATATAAGGATATTATTAGACGAGTAACGTTGCATCACTTACTATTTTGGAGACGATACTAAGGAATTCCCGACTCATTTGCCTGAAAAAGCCGATTTAGTATTTCGGCTAAATAAACATTATAATCCACCCTCTTTTATAAAAAATAATCATTATGGAAAGCATTGCAGAAAAATTCCTCTACGCCAGCCGCTGGTTACTGGCGCCGATCTACCTCGGTCTCAGCGCCGGACTGCTCATCCTGGGCATAAAGTTTTTCCAGGAAGTGATACACGTCATGCCGCTGATCTTCGAGACCAAAGAGACTGACCTGGTACTGATCATCCTGGGCCTGATCGACCTGTCACTGGTCGGCGGCCTGATCGTGATGGTAATGCTCAGCGGTTATGAGAACTTCGTTTCGACCATCGACATCAAGGAAGGAGATGAAAAACTGAGCTGGCTGGGCAAGATGGATGCAGGGTCGCTGAAACAGAAAGTCGCGGCCTCCATCGTTGCTATCTCATCCATCCACCTGTTGAAGATATTCATGAATGCCCATACGTATGAATATGACCAACTGAAATGGTTCGTCATCATTCATATGACCTTTGTACTATCAGCCATCGGCATGGCTTATGTTGACCGCCTTAACCGCTATTAGCATCAGCGATCACACATACATACTGCCACCCCTCTGGAGCAACCCAGTGAAGACACTGTCATGAGAGGTATGGTCCCCCCCGACCCGGAATCCGGCGCGTCAAATCTTGAATACGCGGTGATCTATATACCCAGGCGCAGTCGAAATCGCTTTTCAGCAAACTGTGTAGAAATAAAATCCTGCGCCGCAGATGCACTGGACAGTGCCGACCCGGATAACAAATACTTTGCCGCGCGCGTCAGCGGCCCATCTAAATCATCAGAAGGCCAGATGATCTATTATCTTATCGAGTGGCTGGAGTGATGATTACTGGTGATAAAATCCAGGATCTGCATTCGGCTATAAAGAGAAGTTAGCAGTCGTCAGTAGGCAGATAAAAACAAAAGCGCTTAAAAACCGCAGGCTATGTAAGACAGACGTTGTTTTCTGCTTTTACTGCAAACTGACGACCGCCAACTTAAAACTTCTCTTTTGTGATGCCGGTTATCGAGTGATCAACATCGAGCGGTAATACGATATCGGCTGTTTTTGGCAATTCCGCCAGTGTATGACGGGTGATGCGTTCAAAGTGCTGGATGAAACGTTTCATCTCAACATCGCTCATGATGTGCTGCTGTTTTTTTTCATCAGAAGCCTCCCCGGACACTCTCGTCTTTAATTTCTTTTCCTGAAGACTCCGCCATCGATATACACAGTCAAAGTCAGGTGCTTTTAGCATGATACACATATCACTGCGATCGAAGACACGTTGGTGATAACACTGCAGCTGTTCATTGACATATCGCCGCCATGTACCGTCTTTATCCTCTTCCTGCTCCAGTTCATTGACCGGTTTTAATAATTCATGCGCTTGCTGTGCCGGGCTGTTATTACACCAGCCTTCGAACAGTATTACCCCAACCGGTTTCTCGTACACCGTCCACATAGACTCATGGCAACGCTCATCCATGGCTTTATCAAACACGGGGGATCTGCATGATCTCTGCTCCAGCAATTGATCCAGCACCTGCTCCAACAGGTCGATATCGTGTGTACCGGGCACACCGCGTGTTACCAGTAGCGGATGCACTTCCTTCGCCAGCATCAAGCGTTTTTCACGAACACTGTAAAAGTCATCCAGAGACAATACCGCCACTGACGCCGCCAGTTCGGCTTCAAGGATATACTTCAGGAACATGGTCATGGTGGACTTGCCGGTTCCCTGTGCACCATTGATGCTGACCAGCAATGGCCTCGACTTTTTACGCTGCAGGATCAGGCGTGATAACGGCAGATAGGTGTCATTGACGATATGGTGAAAATCATCCGGCAGCTTCTGCTGTTCGATCAGTGCAGAACAGATCCGCTGTATGTCAGATGGCGACAACACACTCGCCCGCTTCAGGAACGCAGCTCATCGAGACTGTCCTGCGCTATCTCCCTGACCTCTTCGCTGTCATCTGCCAGTAATTTTTCGATCTTCGGGATGAAGACAGGATCTTTTGTCAGCGACAGATAATGGCAGGCATCACCCCGGATGCGCGCATCATTGTGCGACAGATAATCGAGCAACCGGGGAATAACTGCTCTGAATGCTTCTGTCTCAGCCATCTCTTCGATAATGACCCCGACGCCGAGGCGCACATTGATCTTCTCTTCAGGATCCGCCATCATATCGATCACATTTTCCAGCGCCTGCGGATAGTGACTGATAAGTTTGCTGGCGTCCTTTATCTTGCCCTCGGACAGGATCTCTGACAAATATTCACTGATACCATCAAAACTCGACGCCCGCTGCACCCACAGGGAAATCTCCTTCTTCGTCCTCGACCCAGACAGCTCGAAGGGACCTATGCGTAACCAGGGAACACTGCGCAC
>JADFWE010000193.1 GCA_015222915.1 Pseudomonadota bacterium
GATGCAAATCCGGAGATATACAAAGCAGTCGGCTGTGACCAATGCAGCGAGGGATTTAAAGGCCGCGTCGGTATCTATCAGGTAATGCCGATATCGGAAGCCATCGGCAGAATCATCATGGAAAATGGCAGTGCGATAGATGTTGCCGATCAGGCGAAAAAAGATGGCGTTGACGACCTGAGACAATCTGCAATCAAAAAGGTCATCGCAGGAATGACCAGTATGGAAGAGATTAATCGGGTAACAAAAGATTAAATCACCTGAATAACTACATTAAAAAAATATTAACTCATATTTAAGGCAAGCAAGATGGCGAAGGCAAAAACGAAATCGAAGGTCAAAAACGAGATCTACGCATGGGAAGGCACCAACAAAAAAGGCCAGACGACCAGGGGAGAGATGGCTGCTGCCAGCCCTGACGTTGTAAAAGCTGAATTGCGCAAGCAGGGAATCGTTCCTAAGAAAGGCAAGATCAAGAAAAAAAGCGGGGGCCTGTTCGCTCCCAGGCAACAGCCGATTACGACGAAGGATATCGCCATATTCAGCCGGCAACTGGCCACCATGATGAAAGCCGGTGTGCCGATGGTACAGGCCTTTGATATCGTCGGCCAGGGGCATTCAAACCCCAGCATGTCTAAACTGATCATGCAGGTAAAAGTCGATATCGAAGCTGGTGGTACTCTAGCCTCAGCATTGAGCCAGCACCCGGCTTATTTTGATGAACTATTTGTCAGCCTTGTAGATGCCGGTGAGCAATCCGGTGCGCTGGAAACCCTGCTGGAAAAAGTAGCGACTTATAAAGAAAAATCTGAAGCCTTGAAAAACAAGATCAAGAAAGCGATGACATACCCTATCGCCGTACTCGTGGTTGCTGTTGTGGTATCAGCCATTCTATTGATCTTTGTGGTTCCCACCTTCGCAGAGATGTTTGCAGGCTTTGGCGCTGAACTCCCCGCGTTCACCTTATTCGTGGTGGGTATGTCCGACTTACTGGTTGATAATATCTGGATATTTATTGCCGTTATCGGTGGAACAATATACGGCTTGAAACAGGCAAAATTAAGATCGAAAGCATACCGCGAATTTCTGGATAGGTTAGCTTTAAAACTTCCCGCTGTTGGTCTACTCACGACCAATGCTGCTATCGCCCGTTTTTCCCGCACACTAGCGACCATGTTTGCCGCCGGTGTACCACTCGTTGAGGCGATGGTTTCTGTTGCTGGTGCTGCAGGTAACAGTGTCTATAAAAAAGCTATCTTGCAAGTCAGAGACGACATAGCATCGGGTACCACATTACAGGTCAGCCTCTCACAAAACAAAGAACTGTTTCCTAACATGCTGATCCAGATGGTCGGCATCGGTGAAGAGTCCGGTGCTCTCGATGAGATGCTGGATAAAGTCGCTGACTATTATGAAGAGGCAGTCGATGACGCTGTCGATAATCTGACCGCTATGCTGGAACCATTAATCATGGCATTCCTGGCCGTGGTCATCGGCGGCCTGGTTATCGCGATGTATCTGCCTATCTTCAAAATGGGCGAAGTGGTTTAGTCCTCCAGAACGAAACAATACTATGTTTGACGATATCATTGCCGTTTTTCAGGCTTCGCCCTGGCTGTTCTTCAGCACGGTATTATTCATCGGCATGTGTGTCGGCAGCTTCCTGAACGTAGTAGCCTACCGCCTGCCGTTGATGATGGAACGCGACTGGAAGTCTGACTGCCGGGAATTTCTCGAGATAAAAAACACAGGTGAAACTACCGAGCCGCCTTCGGAGGCTGATACCAGGTTACAGATGCTCAACCTGTCGACACCCGCTTCGGCATGCCCGAACTGTGGCCATCAGCTTCACTTCTGGGAGAACGTCCCGGTTGTCAGTTATCTGTTTCTGAAAGCCAGATGTTCATCCTGTGGCGAAAGCATCTCGATACAGTACCCTGTGGTCGAACTGCTCACCGGTATCGCTTCACTTATTGCGGCGCATACTTTTGGCGTTACCTTACAGACGGTCGCCGCACTGTTCTTCACATGGATACTTATCGCTCTCACCCTTATCGATCTGAAAAAACAGCTGCTGCCAGATAACATGACCCTGCCACTTTTATGGCTGGGCATACTGTTAAGCCTATTTGATGTATTCACTGATCTAAGATCAAGCATCATCGGCGCCATGGCCGGTTACCTCATCCTGTGGTCGGTATATCAGCTCTTTAAACTGCTGACTAAAAAAGAAGGTATGGGGTTTGGCGACTTCAAGCTGCTGGCCGC
>JADFWE010000001.1 GCA_015222915.1 Pseudomonadota bacterium
GCCGGGAACATCACTGCCAGTGGTTTATCTGGCCGCGGTTTATTTCTCCTTAAGTATTCAACAGCTTCTGTATCGCTCGCGTCGCACATCAGGTGATAACCGCCGATACCTTTGACCGCGACCGTTTTGCCTTCTTTTAGTGCATCAATGGCAGCCTTCAGGGCAGGTTCATTATCTTCGATGTGCGAGTCGCCCATGTGAAAGTATAGCGATGGGCCGCACACCGGGCAGGCGATCGGCTCGGCATGGAAGCGACGATTTAGCGGGTCGCTATATTCGGCCAGGCAGTCGGGGCAAAGATCAAAATCTGCCATCGTGGTGTTTTTACGATCATAAGGCAGTTTTTTTATTAAGGTGTAACGCGGTCCACATTGTGTGCAGTTTATAAAAGGGTAGTGATAGCGCCGGTCGGACGGATCATTTAGTTCCTGAAGGCAGTCGTCGCATAAAAAAAGATCCGTCGGTACGCTTATGTGCTCGTTGTTATCGGCGGTAAAACTTTCTTCGATGGTAAAAGTGTCGAATGCTTCAACCGTTATATGCTGTTCGGTATCAAGTTCCGGTTCTGCCAGCGGTGGGTGGTTGTCGAAGATGTCCCTGATGAAATTCTGTATGTTTTCTTCTGACCCCTGAACGTGTATCTCAACGATACCGATGCAGTTTCTTACCCAGCCGCTGAGTCGATGTTCGATGGCGATGCGGTAGATAAAAGGCCGGAAACCGACACCCTGTACCTGCCCGGAGATCGTCAGTCGCCGTGCGATGATGGTTTCATCGATGTTAGCTGCCGATAACATGTTCTGTGTTTTTCTCGTAAAGGCGCAGAGGAGGCATCGCTTTTACTGGCGTGTTTTGCGCCCCGGCGAGAGTAATGATCCTGATACTTTTCAAGCTAATAACTGTTTGCATGGACCGTTTTCGTGAATTGCTTATCAGTAAAGCTGGCGCCATATCAGGACGCTATCGACGGCGAACCTTGTTCACGCATACCACCCGCCCACCAGATCCGGCAGGCACCTTCGTCCGAGACCATGCAGGGACCGATGGGGTTTCTGGGTACGCAGGCTTTACCGAACAGCTTGCATTGATTAGGGTAAATCTTTCCGAGTACGACACTGGCACAGTCACATCCGGGAGGCATCTGGCCGGCGCGTTTACGGGCGTCATCGGCGTAAGACGGGAATCTTTTTCTGGCGTCGTGTTTGCTGTAGCGTTCATTTAACACATAACCGGATGCAGGAATAATGCCGATGCCTCGCCAGTTGGCGTCATAGATGTCCATGGCTTTTTTGAGATGAGACTGCGCGGATGTATTGCCGCCTTCGTTCACCAGTTCGGGGTAGCAGTTGTCCAGAAAATACCGGCCTTCGCCGAGCTGACGCAGGGTCGAATACATGGCGGCTAACAGGCTGTCCGGCTGGAAGCCGGCGACGGCAGCGGGGATGTTGTGATCATCGACGACAAACGCCCATTCTTCAGGGCCCATGATGGTCGATACATGCCCGGGTGCGATCAGTGTATCGAAGCCCGGTGTGCCGGATTCCAGCAGCATGGCGACCGCCGGCCAGGTCAAGCGACCGGAGAGTAACACCGAGAGATTGTCAGGTACGCCTTCTACCATCATCGCTGCTACCGGTGCGGTGGTGGTCTCAAAGCCGGCGGCAAAAAAAACCACGGCTTTATCAGGATTCTGTCTGGCGATGCTGACCGCTTCGGTGGGTGAAGCGATGGGCCGGATATCGGCGCCCTGTGCTTTTGCCTGCTCCAGTGTTCTTGCCTGAATCTTCGGTACGTTGACAGGTACCCGCAACATGTCACCGAAGGCGAGCAGGATAACGTCTTCGTGCAGTGCCAGCTGTATCGCTTCGAACACATCTTCTTCCGGGCAGACGCAGACCGGGCAGCCGGGGCCGGGAACCAGTTCGATGTAGTCGGGCAGGGCTTTGCGCAGACCGGCCATGGTGATGGAGCGTTCATGACCGCCACAGACGTTCATGATCTTTATTTTTCCGCCGGGAGTGCCTGATGGCGATTCAGGATGCGGCAGTGCGTGGATGCGCTCCAGCCATTGTTTGGCGCTGGCCTTTGAGCTTGCACCTGTACTCATGTTCAGGCGCTGATTTCGCTCTGCTTCATTACCGGAGGCTGCGCTTTATCGGCATCGTGTTCATGATGATGGTGAGCCTGTGATGCGTCGACAGGATTCTCCTCCAGGTAATTGCAGCGCACTTCGATCTGGTGACACACCCATTCCAGCCATTCATGCATGCCGGATTCATCCTTGGACGAAAGCTCCAGAACAGGCGCATCACAGGCAATACTGTGCAGATACTCGATTGCCCTCTCCGGGATAAAATCATCAAGTATAGGCAGTAGATCGCTCTTGCTGATGATGACCAGGTCCGAAGTGCGGAACATCACCGGGTATTTTGCCGGTTTGTCATCGCCCTCGGGCACCGACAGCAGGGTGACGTTGAGGTGCTGGCCGAGATCAAAGCTTGCCGGGCATACCAGGTTGCCGACATTTTCGATGAACACGATATCAAAGTCATCGAGGTCGAGATTATGCAATGCCTGATGGATCATGTGTGCATCCAGGTGGCAGGCGCTGCCGGTAGATATCTGTATCGCGGTAACGCCGAGTTTGCGGATGCGCTCTGCATCGTTCTCGGTCTCAAGGTCACCTTCGATGACCGCGATACGCATACAGTCATCCAGCTGCTTGATGGTGGCTTCCAGCAGTGCTGTCTTGCCGGCACCGGGTGATGACATCAGGTTGACCGCCAGTACATGGTGTTGATCGAAGTGATCGCGATTGTGTTGTGCCGTCTGATCGTTTTCATGCAGTAGACTATGCAGGACTGAGATCGCTTCTCTGCCGCTTTCTGTCTTCTCCAGTTTACCGCCGGCTTTGATCAGGCTCTCGTTGCCGTGGGTTATGTTGCATCCGCAGGTGTCACACATGGTTGTTGCTCCAGCTGTTCTATGGATAAAGTTATAAGTTTTATGTTTTAAGTTACAAGTGAAAACATACAGCTACATATATCAATAATTAAAGTTCTGATATGGATTTATGTAAGTTTTTCTTTGGCCTTTTCAAGTTCGACACTCATCAGCATCATCTCATCACCGCTGATCAAAGTCGTCCGCCAGTCGCCGCATTGTTTACAGGTGAGTTTGTTCGGCAGTGCATCCGATTCGGTATTACACAGTGCGCATCTCACTCTGACCGGAAGCAGTTCGATGACGAGTTCGGCCTGTTCAGCAATACTTCCTGCACTGGCAATCGTGTAGGCATTTTTAAGTAACTGCGCTTCGACGCCAGAGAGCGGGCCGATACCTACGACTATAGAAGTGACGCTCTGAGCGTTATGTTCCATGGCGATGTCCTCTACCTGTTGCATCAGCGACTGACAGACGGCAAGTTCATGCACGTCTATGGTTCCGCGGCCAGCATCTCATCATACAGCTCCCATGCCGTCTGTGCTTCCTGTTCAGAAATTTTCTGAATGGCATAACCGACATGTACCACGATGAAGTCATCGACCTCAAGTTTATCATCCTGCATCATGAACAGGCTGACATCCCGTGTTACACCTTTGGCTTCACAATGTGCGGTAAAGCCATCGATCGATCTGATTTGCATGGGAATGCCTAGGCACATGATAAAACCTTAATCTCTCCGGTCATGATTGCCAGTTACGAACACCCGTTAAGGTCTCTGACAACGATAGATTTATGATGGATTATTGTAACGTTAATAAATGAGTCATGAAGTTGACATATGTCAATAAGAGTAGCACGATACACTGATAAAAAGTCACATGCAATCTATTCAGGAACTCTGATGAGCAATGTTGTAAACAACAGTGAAACTCTTATCCTTGGTATCGGTAACACCTTATTGACAGATGAAGGTGCCGGCATCCACGCGCTCAATCATCTTCAATCAGCCTGTTCTGATATATGGCCTGACATGCGGCCTGACACACATCCTGATACGCCAAATTTAAACTTCATCGATGGCGGCACACTCAGTTTTACTCTCGCTGTCTGGATCGAAGACTGTACCGATCTGATCGTCTTTGATGCTACCGAATTAAGTCTGCCTGCAGGCACGGTCAGTACTTTCGTCGGTACAGAGATGGATAACTTTCTTGGTACCACCAAACGTAGCGCTCATGAAGTCGGTCTGATCGATCTGATGGATATCGCGCGCCTGACCGGTCACCTTCCTGAAAGGCGTGCATTGATCGGCATTCAGCCGGATAAGATGACCTGGGGTATGGAACCGACAGCAGCCGTGCAAAATGCATTGGATGAAGCGGTGGCTGAAGCCGTTAAATTAATAAAACAATGGCAAAAAGTTAATATAGATCAAGAAGTTTCTGCTGCTTGATAATACAGTGGTATATGAAGTTGTTGCTTTGAGAATGTAAAACTTATCTGATGGGGGAGGTGTACAGTGAAACGCACGATACTAATTCCAGTCGATGGCTCCGAGTCTGCGCAGGAGACGATACTCTATGCCCGCTCGATGTGTCCCAGGTCGGAGACGCGGATTGTTCTTTTGCATGTAACACCGGCCGTTAATACAGTAAATGCTTCGATCGATAATGTTCCAAATGTAAAAACCATTAGTGATGCTTTGCTGAGTGAGGATTGGGCGGTAGAAGCCGAGTTGCGGATGGGTGATCCAGTTTTTGAAATATTAAAAATGGCTATATTACTACCCGCTACCATGATACTTATGTCGACACATGGTCGCTCGGGTATTGAGCGTATACGTGATGGCAGCGTGACAGAGC
>JADFWE010000024.1 GCA_015222915.1 Pseudomonadota bacterium
CCAACATCTGCTAAGATTCGCACCCTGACAGGTATTACGCCTTTTCAAGTAATTTGTTTGCAGGTAATTCAATGAAAAAATATGACATCTACGGCCTCGGTAATGCGCTGGTCGATATGGAGTTTGAGATCAATGACGATTTTCTTTGGGAGAACAGGATCGATAAAGGCGTGATGACGCTGGTCGATGAAAACCAGCAGCACGAACTGATCGAACAGCTCGATGCTTTCGAAGGCAATAAAGCCAGCGGCGGCTCCGCGGCCAATACCCTGATCGCGGTCAGTGCCATGGGTGGCTCATCCTATTATTCCTGCAAGGTTGCCGATGACGATCTCGGTCATTTTTATCTGAACGATCTCAAGGCTGCAGGTGTCGATTGTAATATGGAAGGCAAACACAAGGGTGGCATCACCGGTAAATGCCTGGTCATGGTAACGCCGGATGCTGAACGCACCATGCACACTTTCCTCGGTGTCTCATCTGAACTTTCACCCTACGAAGTCAGTGAAGAGGCGATCAGAAATGCCAGTTTCTGTTACCTCGAAGGATACCTGACCACCTCTGAAACAGGCAAGGCAGCCAATATCGAAGCGCGCCGGATCGCGCAGGAGAACGGTATCAAGACCGCCCTCACTTTCTCTGACCCGTTCGTCGTCGAATTTTTCCGGGACGCATTCACCGAGACCATCGGCGACGGCATCGATCTGCTTTTCTGCAATGAAGTCGAAGCGCTGAGTTATACACAGAAAGATTCTCTGGATGATGCTATCGAAGTGATCAAGACCTTTAGCAAAACTTTTGCCATCACCCGCGGTGTAGACGGCGCAGTTGTCTATGACGGTTCAGACCTGATATCCATCGCGGCCAATCCGGTGAAGGCGGTCGACACTAACGGTGCGGGCGATCTGTTTGCCGGAGCCTTCATGTACGGCCTGACCCATGGCAAAGATTTCGAAGCATCCGGCATCCTGGCCAGCAAGGCTTCATCGATCATCGTCAGTCAGTTCGGCCCGCGCTTGAAGCTGAAGCAGTATCAGTCATTGGTGTAAAGCTTTAAGGGCACCTCTATTAATTACTCTCGCAAAGGCGCAGGGTTCGCTAAGAAAAACAACAACGTCTTTGCGCTCCTGCGGCTTTGCGAGAAAATATTCTAAATAGCCCTTATTCCGAACGCGGCTGTACAATCAATCAAGTTTTATACAGACGCTGTCGCACACATGGTTGGCAAAACCGGAACCGGCCTCTGCATAAACATCGAATACGATATCGACACCGGCATCTTTTAGCGGCTGTATGCCATCACTGTATTTTACCGCCGCCGCGATGATGACTTTATAACCTGTCCGCTTTATCATCTCGATAGCAGCGATCTGTTCTTTAAGGTTCGGCATCTCCAGCAAGATCATCTTCACGGCCCCGGGACGCAGTCGCTCCCAGAAATCAAAATCGGTGGCATCGCCGACGATCACGTTACGCCCCTGCTCCTCATGCTTTTGTATGATAGCTGCGCTAATATCGATACCAATCAGATTATCACCATAACGTTCCTGCATCGTATCGTAGACACCGGTACCGACACGCCCCATGCCGAATATCAAGATCTGCGCATCACCCGCATCGATCGGTCTATCATATGATAAACGCTCAGGCCGTTCGGCTCTGCACAGGTTCTGTTCATATCTCGCATACAGGGCATGTGCCCGGTTATTTGCCAACGACGAAACAACGAAAGTTATCGATAGCGCGATAGCGATGATCACCAGCCATTCATTGTTCATCCAGCCATTCGACACACCGATAGCACCGACGATGAGACCAAACTCACTGTAGTTAGATAGCGCCAGGCTACTGAGGAAACTGGTACGGGCGCGAAGCTTAAAGAAGGTCAGCAGATGATAGAACAATACTGATTTGCCGACCATCAGTACCGCCAGTACCACGGCGATACCGAAAGCAGCCAGTGTCGGCGCACCATTGAAGCCGATACTGAGAAAAAACGCGACCAGAAAAATCTCTTTAAATGCCAGCAATGATTTAGCCAGCTTTTCAGACCCCTTGTTTCCCGATAACAGGACGCCGACCAGCAATGCGCCAAGATCCGCTTTGATACCGACCAGCTCGAACAACAGCGCACCGCCAAACGCCAGGATCAGGCCGCTCAGGATCAGCAGCTCGCCATGGCCCGCGCGTCTGATCAAGGCCAGCAGATATGGCCGGGCCGGGATAAGGAGCAATAACAGC
>JADFWE010000194.1 GCA_015222915.1 Pseudomonadota bacterium
CATTCATTGTTCATCCAGCCGTTCGACACACCGATAGCACCGACGATGAGACCGAACTCACTGTAGTTAGATAGCGCCAGGCTACTGAGGAAACTGGTACGGGCACGAAGCTTGAAGAAGGTCAGCAGATGATAGAACAATACCGATTTTCCGACCATCAGTACCGCTAGTACCACGGCGATACCGAAAGCGGCGAGTGTCGGCGCACCATTGAAGCCGATACTGAGGAAAAACGCGACCAGAAAAATCTCTTTAAATGCCAGCAATGATTTAGCCAGCTTTTCAGACTTCTTATTTCCCGATAACAGAACGCCGACCAGCAATGCGCCAAGATCCGCTTTGATACCGACCAGCTCGAACAACAGCGCACCGCCAAACGCCAGGATCATACCACACAGGATCAGCAGCTCGCCATGGCCCGCGCGTCTGATCAAGGCCAGCAGATATGGCCGGGCCGGGATAAGGAGCAATAACAGCAGCGCCCAGTATGACGGTACCTTGCCAGAGGACACGGTAAGGAAGATAACAGCGAACAGATCCTGCATGATCAGGATGCCGATAGCGATCTTGCCATGCAGGGATGACATCTCCGCCTTCTCTTCCAGTATCTTTACCGCGAATACGGTACTGGAAAAACTCAGGGCAAAAGCGATGATGACCGAATCGAATACTGACAGGCCGGCAAAATCCTGCAGCCCGGAAAAACTCAAGGCAAAGACGAGGACGCCGAAAACCACGATAGTGATCAGCATATGAACGACGGAGACCGCCCAGATCTCTGCCCGCAACAGATCCCTGACGTTCAGCTTCAGCCCAATACTGAAAAGCAGCAGGGTAACACCGATATCAGCCACTGCCTTCAAGGTTTCATCGCTATGTAAACCCATCGCACTGAGAACAAAACCCGCAGTAAGATAGCCGATCATCGGCGGTAACGATATCGACGATGCCGCCAGACCAAATACCAGCGCGATCAGCACCCAATAGATGTCGGAAAAATGTAACGCGATTAAACTTAAATCCATACTATGGTGCGACCCGTGTCACTGCTATCTATCTGTATCCGCTTATACTGAGGAGAGCGTAGTTTATCAATTAAATTTCTGTAAATTGATTTCAAGGCCGTGAACGCTATACTCATCATCATGCGCCCTGTTAAATATCCTGCTTTCATCAAACTGACCGCTATCTTTCTGTGCCCGTGTTTTTCTGCACTGCATGCACAGATTCATGATAACAGCTATACCGCCGAACCGGCAGAGTCAAAACGCATAGAAGTCTATGCTCTGAGTCAGAATTACTGGGACACTCAGCAGGGTGATTCGTTGAGTCTGATCGCTCAGCATCTGCTACCGAACAATCCGCACAAACGCGAAGCCTTGATGCAGGACATTATGATGCTGAACCCGGCCGCATTTATCGGCGGTGATGCTGACCGACTGCTGGCAGGAAAAAGATTGCAGCTACCCGGCTACATGAAACAGGCCGACTCGATCGCCGACCCGGCAACCACTACAGTGGAACGGTATTCCTGGGGAAATATAAAACGGGAAAAATAACCGTATAAGCCTATGCCGACCTTAAAGAAAAACAAATTTTCTCGCAAAGTCGCAGAGAACGCAAAGATAAAAACCTTTATTATTTATTGTCATTCTGATTACAGCGAAGCGGAACCGATATGTACAGGAAGTACGATAGTAGAGTAACGCGGAGCAGTTACCAAAGAATCTTAAGTACGGTGAAACTATCGCAAGATCCTTCGGTAACTGTTCCTGCATTACGCTCAGGACGACACCAATATTAGTGTTTTTATCTTTGCGTTCTCTGCGACTTTGCGAGAGTAATTTTTTAAAAGCTTTCAAGTCCGCTTTGTTTCAATCGCGGACTATCGAAGTCCTCAACCTCACAATAATCCACGCTCAGCAAAAGACACCACTTCATCACCGATCACGAAATGATCCAGCACCCGGATATCGACCAGTGCCAACGCTTCTTTTAAACGCCGGGTGATCTGCTCATCGGCGTGACTCGGCTCGGCCACGCCGGAAGGATGGTTGTGCGCAAAGATGATAGCGGCCGCATTTTTCTTTAACGCCATGCGCACGACCTCGCGCGGATAGACGCTGGCACCATCGATGGTGCC
>JADFWE010000195.1 GCA_015222915.1 Pseudomonadota bacterium
ATCTGCATCTGTCAGCGATACAACACCGTTGATATTGGCAAATATAAGCAATCATTTCGGCAGCGGCTCAGCGGGACACCCGGAAAGCGACATCCTGAACAAGGATCCGGTTGTCACTGATGTCATCGAAACCGGGACAGTCAAAAACCGACCAGGCAAAACCGGACCAGGCAAAAACAAAGCCGCCCCGCCACTTAGCGCCACAGATGATAAAAACGTAGAAGACACTGCGAGCAAAACATTTTCAGATGAAGAGATTGCACATCTACGCCAGTTATTCCTGCAGGCCGAAAATGCTCTGAAGAACAGAGATGAGCTCAACTATTTCATTCTGTCAGAACAGCTGAAAGATTACCCCCTCTACCCTTACCTGCAATACCGCTGGCTGTTAAAACATCTGGATGATCAGGATCAGATAGAACAATTCCTGCAAGACAATAAAACATCGCGTTATGCAGATAAGCTCAAACGCAAATGGCTACGCCATCTGGGAAAAAGAAAACAGTGGTCTTTAATCCTGCAGCATCCGATCACAACGAAGGATTCCACTCTCAATTGTTATTACCACCGCGCACAGTTCAATGCCGGCAACAAGATCGCCGCGCTCTATGGCGCACGATCTTTATGGGTTGCGGGTCACTCTCAACCTAAGGTCTGCGACCCGCTGTTCTCACAGCTGAAAAAATCTGAACTGTTTACCCAGGATCTGCGCTGGCAGCGTTTTGAAGCGGCGCTAAAAAACAACAAGAAGCAACTGGCTTCATACATCAGCACGTTGATGCCAGAGGAACATCAGACCACTGCTCAACTGTGGCTGAAGCTGCACCGTAACCCGGCCCGCTACACTGCAAAGCTGATCTCACTGCCAGAGACGGGACAGACAGCCAGGATGTTCAGGCATGCTATCGACCGCCTTGCCGGTAAAGACATCGGTGCAGCCATCGAGCTGTGGGACGCAAATAAAGAACGCCTCAACGTAGAGAAGGATAACAGCGACAAGGAAGCTACCGCCCGACTAGAACGCCGTCTGGCATTCAAGCTGGCATTCCAACGCGATTCTGGGGCCTATCAGCGATTCAGCCAGCTGAACGAAACCGATAACAGCAGCCGGACCTGGCGGGTACGGGTCGCCCTGTCCGAACAGAACTGGCGCAACGTGCTCGATGCCATCGATGCCCTGAGTGCGGCGGAACAGCAACAGGAAAAATGGCAATACTGGCGTGCGCGCGCTTTCCTGGAGACTGACGAGGTGGATAAGGCACAGGAACTGTTCTCCGGGCTATCGACAAAACGCAGCTTCTACGGATATCTCGCCGCCGACAAGGTCAACAGCCTGTACCAGCTGGCAGACAATCCGATAGCCGTCACTATCGAAGAGATCGACCAGCTCAAGAACCAGAAAGAATTCCGCGTCGCTTTCGAACTGATGATTTTAGAGAGAAAGAACGAAGCCAAACTCCAGTGGTGGCACGCAGTTCGCTCATCAGACAAAGACGAGATCATCATCGCTGCTAAACTGGCACAGCGCTGGCAGTGGCATGAGATCGCTATCTTCACCGTCGCTAAAGCGAAGCACTGGGATGATGTCGAGATGCGCTTCCCGCTCAGTTTTGCCGATAAGATCCAGCAGAATTCAGCGAAAAATAACCTGAACCCGGCCCTGATCTTTGGCCTGGTGCGCAGAGAGAGTGCTTTCAATGAAGACGCACACTCACCCGTCGGCGCACGCGGGCTGATGCAGATCATGCCAAAGACCGGCCGTCAGATCGCCCGTCATTTCAAAGAGCGCTGGCGCGGCGGCAACAGCCTGTATAACCCTGACATGAACATAAGATACGGTGCTTATTATTACCAGAAACTGTTAACCCAGTTCGACGGCCACTACGCACTGGCGCTCGCTGCCTATAACGCAGGGCCATCAAAAGTGAAAAAGTGGCTGCCGGAAGATAAAAGCATGCCGGCCGATATCTGGATAGAGACCATCCCCTACAAGGAAACCCGAGAATACGTTTCTGCCGTACTTGCCTACACACTGATCTATCAGCAACGTGCCCGGATCGATGAGCACGAAAATGCATTATCGATGAATGAATTTACCAAAGATATAGAACCTTCAGGCAGCGGCTCCAGATATTATTCAGGTTACAGTTTCTGATTCAGGATAACGA